>NZ_CP121685.1:2495000-2795000 GCF_029760915.1 Olleya sp. YS
TTAATTGAAAATTATTATATTTAGATACATTAAATTTAAATTAACCTACTATGTATTCACTTAAACAGAAATTTACCCTATTGTTATTTCTGCTCTTTTCTGTTCAATTAACTATTGCACAAGAAGATCAATTACTACCCAAAGGATTATCAGCTAAAGAAAGATCCTTAGTTTCTCATTTTCAATTTAAAAGTTCAAGCTCTACTGCTGCACCTTCAGGACCTGTAAGGGCTGCTGCCGAATGGGAAGAAGTAGAATATTTAGTTATTAGATGGACTTCTAATTACCAAAACATATTACGTCAGATTGTTGAAGTAGGTGTAACAGAATGTAAGGTGATAATTGTAACTCAAAACCAGACTTTGGTATCTAATTATTTATCCTCAAACGGAATAGATTTAACTAACGTTTCTTTTTTAAATGCAGCTTCAAATAGCATTTGGATTCGGGATTATGCAGGTAACACCATTTACAGCAATGATGTTGGTCAGCGTGCTTTGGTAGATTGGATTTACAATCGTCCAAGACCAGATGATGATGTTGTTCCTTCAGGACATGCTAGCATGTTAAGTTTACCAATTTATATAACAGATTCTGGGACTAATGATTTAGTAAATACAGGAGGAAATTACATGTCTGATGGTTTAGGAAATGCATTTGCTTCTGAATTGATTTTAGAGGAAAATGAGTTAGGTAACCCATATAACGTTAGTGCTAAAACAGAAATAGATATTGATAATATCATGTTTAATTACATGGGCATTGATAATTATATTAAAATGCCAACATTGCCTTATGACGGTATACATCATATAGACATGCACATGAAACTACTGGATGAAGAGACTTTACTGGTTAGTAAATATCCTGCAGGAGTTGCAGATGGACCACAAATAGAGGCTAATATTCAATATGTTTTGAATAATTTTCAATCGCCTTTCGGGACACCTTATAAAGTAGAATGGATTGATGCACCACCAAGCACAAGTGGATTATATCCAGATAATGGAGGTTATTATCGTACCTATAGTAATTCATTAATATTAAATAAATCCATTCTTGTTCCAACATATAGACCATCTGTAGATGGACCAGCTCTAGCCAAGTATCAAGAGCTAATGCCAGGTTATAATGTTGTTGGGATTGATGTTGACAATTCTGGTGAAAACCTAATTGCTTCCAGTGGAGCAATCCATTGTATTACACATACTATTGGAGTTTCAGAACCTTTATGGATTGTACATCAACCAGTAAATTTAGTAAATGCTGGTACCAATATAACCATTGATGCAATGGTTAAACACGTTTCTGGAATCTCTAGTGCCAAAGTGTTTTGGAGAGAAGAAGGCACAACAACGTTTAATGAAACAAATATGTCATTAGTTAGTGGCGACAATTGGACTGCAAATTTACCATTAGCTGCAAGTGCAACTAATATAGATTATTATATTTCAGCCCAAGCAGTATCTGGAAAAGTGTTAACTAGACCTTTAGTAGCACCTTCTGGGTATTGGACTACAGAAGTCAATACGTTGTCTGCAGAAGAATGGGCAGAAAACAACATCTCTTTGCCTTATCCAAATCCTACAAGAAGTAATGTAACCTTTAATTTAAATAATATTAGTGGAGAAATTGATGTCACTATTTTTAACAGCTTAGGGCAAAGATTGTATTATAACACAATAGTATCTGGTAATGGTGTGATTAATCTAGAGTTGAATGATGATTGGCAAGGTATGCTTCATATTATTTTCGAAGGTGAATTTGGTACAATCAACCGTAAAATCATTAAAATTTAAATAACTTTTTTCAACCTAAAAAGCACCTTAAAATAAGGTGTTTTTTTGTTTCATATTTAATATAAAACAAGGAATTAGTTTCCTTGTAAAATAAATACATTTTTTGTATCTTTGTAAAAAGTAAATATTATGAAAAAAATTATCGCATTTGGAGCAAGTAATAGCTCATCATCTATAAACAAACAATTAGCAACTTACGCATCAACTTTAGTAGAGAATGTTGAAACAGAAGTATTAGATCTAAACGATTTTGATGTGCCAACGTATAGCATAGATATCGAAAAACAATCAGGTATACCAGATAAAGCCCAACAATTTTTTGATAGAATTGGTGCATCAGATGGTGTAATTATATCCTTAGCAGAACATAATGGCGCTTACACAGCAGCATTTAAAAGCTTGTTTGATTGGATGTCAAGAATTGATGTCAAATTATTTCAAGAAAAACCAATGTTATTAATGAGTACCGCTCCTGGACCTAGAGGTGGACTGTCGGTTTTTGAAATGGCAGAAGGTAGGTTTCCTAGGCATGATGCTACAATAGTAGCTAAGTTTAGATTGCCTTCTTTTAACGATAATTTTAAGGACGGAAAAATATCTAACCCAGAATTAAACGATATGCTAAAAGAAGCAATAACCATTTTTAACGACAGTATTAAATAATTAAAATTTATGGTCATGGGAAATTTTGCCAAAGACATTAATTCTAAATTTGAAAATAACAGAATAAAAGCTATGCTTAATATTTTGTACACAGCAAATTACATTTCTAGTTTTCAAAATGAGTTTTTTAAACAATTCGGGTTATCTCCTCAACAGTATAATATTCTCAGAATTTTAAGAGGTGCAAAAAAGCCTATTAAAGTACAGACCATTAAAGACAGAATGGTAGAACGCGCGCCAAATTTAACACGTTTAACAGATAAATTGTGTGATAAAAATTTGATTGTTCGTATTCCATTTCCAGAGGATAGACGCGTGGTGTTAATAGAAATAACAAAGACAGGATTAGAGTTGTTAGACAAGATAAAACCCACAAATCCTACACATAATCTGTTAGACAATTTAACGGAAGAAGAAGCAGGTCAATTAAGTGATTTGCTAGATAAAATGAGATGATTTAAAAAAAGAAAGAAAGGAAAAAAATAATGAAAACAATAGTACACAAAGCAACAGATCGTGGATATGCTAATCATGGTTGGTTACAAGCTAATCATAGTTTTAGCTTTGCACAGTTTTATAATCCAGATAAAATACAATTTGGAGCTTTACGAGTTTTAAACGATGACGTTATAGCGCCTAGTATGGGATTTAGCACACATCCTCATGATAATATGGAAATTATAACCATACCTTTAAAAGGGACGCTTAAGCACAAGGATTCTATGGGTAATAAATGGCAAACCATAGAAGCAGGTGAAGTACAAGTTATGAGTGCTGGTAGCGGTTTAATGCATTCAGAAATGAATGCAAAAACGGATGAGTATTTGAGCTTATTTCAAATTTGGATTTTACCAAATAAGCAAAATGTAGAACCACGATATGATCAACAGTTTTTTAAAGCTCAAGACCGTAAAGGACAATTACAAACCTTAGTGACATCAATAGACAATCAAGCGGAAGGTTTGAAAATTCACCAAGATGCTAAAATATCTAGAATAGATTTAGATGAAGGCACTTCATTTACTTATCAATCTTTAAGTAAAAAGCATGGGACTTATGTTATGAATATTACAGGTGAAGTTTCAGTTGAAAATAACGTATTAGAGTCTCGTGATGCTATAGGAGTTTCAAATACTACAGATTTTTCAATACAATCTAAAACTCCTTCACAGTTATTATTTATTGAAGTTCCGATGTAAACTTACAACTTGAATTATATTAAAAAAGCATCCTAATTAGGATGCTTTTTTTGTTAAAATACACGATATTTGTATTTCACATTTTATTAAAATAGGATTATGGCAATGAATAAAAACACAGTGTTAGCTTGGGCTACCACAATTATGGTAATAGTAGGATTAGGCTTAATAGCATTAGGTGCTTTTAGGTACGATGATGTTGCAGGATGGGGTTTTGCAGCTGTAGGTATTGGTTTTTTTGCTATTGCTTGGGTGTTTAATGCATTGAAAGGAAGGGTTTAAAAACCAAATAACAGGTGGCTTAAAACGTAAAGTTTTAAGCCATTTACATTTTAGACATAAAAACATTAAAAATTAAAAGTTAGAGTATAGTTATGAGCGATGATAAAAAAGTAATATTCTCAATGTCTGGGTTGACTAAAACGTTTCCTAGTGCACAAACTCCTGTACTTAAAAATATATATTTAAGTTTCTTTTATGGAGCTAAAATCGGAATCTTAGGTCTTAATGGTTCTGGTAAATCGACACTATTAAAAATAATAGCAGGTGTTGATAAAAACTATCAAGGTGATGTTGTGTTTTCTCCAGGATATACGGTCGGCTACTTAGAACAAGATCCACAATTGGATAATGATAAAACGGTTATGGAAATTGTACGTGAAGGTGCAGCAGAAACTGTTGCAATCCTTGACGAATATAATAGTATTAATGATCAATTTGGTTTAGAAGAAGTCTATAGCAATCCAGACAAAATGGAAAAGCTAATGAATCGTCAAGCTGAGCTACAAGATCAAATTGATGCTGCTAACGCATGGGAGTTAGATACCAAACTAGAAATAGCAATGGACGCCTTACGTACACCAGATGGCGACAAAAAAATAGGAGTATTATCTGGAGGAGAACGACGTCGTGTGGCTTTATGTCGCTTATTATTACAAGAACCAGATGTGTTATTGTTAGATGAGCCAACCAACCACTTAGATGCAGAGTCTGTACATTGGTTAGAGCATCATTTAGCTCAATATAAAGGAACGGTTATAGCTGTAACGCACGATAGATACTTTTTAGATAATGTCGCAGGTTGGATTTTAGAATTAGATAGAGGTGAAGGTATTCCATGGAAAGGGAATTACTCATCTTGGTTGGACCAAAAATCTAAACGATTAGCTCAAGAAAGTAAAACAGCTTCTAAACGTCAAAAAACATTAGAACGAGAATTGGAATGGGTGCGTCAAGGTGCGAAAGGACGACAAACAAAGCAGAAAGCACGTTTGAAGAACTATGACAAGTTAATGAGTCAAGATCAAAAGCAATTAGATGAAAAACTTGAAATATACATCCCAAATGGACCAAGATTAGGGACTAACGTTATTGAAGCTATTGGAGTTAGTAAAGCTTACGATGATAAATTATTATACGAAGATTTAAACTTCAACTTGCCACAAGCTGGAATTGTTGGTGTTATTGGTCCAAATGGAGCTGGTAAAACTACCATTTTCAGAATGATAATGGGAGAAGAAACACCTGATAAAGGCGAATTTAAGATTGGAGAAACCGCTAAAGTCGCTTATGTCGATCAAGCACACTCTAACATAGATCCTGAAAAATCGATTTGGCAAAACTTTAGTGACGAGCAAGAATTGGTATTAATGGGAGGAAAAGAAGTAAATTCTAGAGCCTATTTAAGTCGATTTAACTTTTCTGGTAGCGAACAAAATAAGAAAGTAAAATTACTATCTGGAGGAGAGCGTAACCGTTTACATCTAGCAATGACGCTTAAAGAAGAAGGTAATGTATTACTTTTAGATGAACCTACTAATGATTTAGATGTCAACACATTACGTGCATTAGAAGAAGGTCTAGAAAACTTTGCTGGATGTGCAGTAGTAATCTCTCACGACAGATGGTTTTTAGATAGAATTTGTACACATATTTTAGCGTTTGAAGGCGATTCTCAAGTGTATTTCTTTGAAGGTGGATTTAGTGAATACGAAGAAAATAAGAAGAAACGTTTAGGTGGAGATTTAATGCCAAAACGAATTAAGTATAAAAAGTTAGTAAGGTAAGTTAACTACATTATGACAATAAAAAAGACTGCAATTTACAGGCTTTTTTTTTAATCTATTTTAAAGATCTCACCTGTTATTTCATAAACATCATCATATCCTCTGTATTTATAGCTGTTTTTTGAAGTTGATATAATATCTACTGTAAATGATGTTCCTATTAGATATTGGCTTTTTGGATTATTCACTTCTTTAAAAGTCAATGTATATTGGCAGTCAGACAACCAATCTATATATGCAGTTGCTTTGTATCCACTTTTTGAGTTAGATTCAACTTGAATAGAGTCATTTCGTATAATAATAGAATCTTCATATTCTAGACCAACATATGCAAAAGTACCAGTTTTAAACTGTTTGCATTTATTATCTTGAGCATTACAACTCAAATTAAAAATTAGTAGAAAAAATAACAAATATTTCATTGACGTAAATTAATCATTAAAAACAAACATAAAAATAGTTAAAATGAATATTTAAGTTTTCAAAAAATCTATTTTTATTCACTATTCACTATTCACTATTCACTATTCACTATTCACTATTCACTATTCACTATTCACTATTCACTATCTCTTAGGATACCAATCTAACTGTACCACTTCAATATCTGGATTGCCTTTATTAACTAAGGTTTTAAATCTTGCAACATCACTTAAGCCACCTTTTCCTCTGTAGTGAAACGGATAGACTTGTTTAGGTTTAAAATCTAAAACAGCACTAGCAGCACTATCGACTGTCATGGTGTAAGGCAAGTTCATACATACAAATGCTTTGTCAATGTTTTTAAGGTTTCGCATTTCTGGGATGTCTTCTGTATCGCCAGAAATATAAACGCGTTCTTCTCCGAGAGTTACTATATAACCATTTCCACGTCCTTTAGGATGTCTTGAGGTGTCATCCTCTGGTAAATTATACATTGGTATAGCTTCAATTGGAATATCTTTAACCACAGCACTTTGACCATTATTTAGAGCTCTAAACATCGGTTTAAAGTCTTCAGGAAATTTATCAATAACCGCTTGTGGAGCAACAATCAAGCTGTTTTTTAAATCTAATTCTTTTAACGTATCGATATTTAAATGGTCTCCATGGATATCTGTAATTAATATAATTGTTGGTGTTTTTTGGCCTTCAAACGCTTTTCCTCCACCAGTTGGATCAGCATAAATGGTATGGTCTTCATAATTTAAAACCATTGTTGCATGAGATATTGGTATTATTTCTATATCATTTTGCGTGCTTAAGCTTTTGTTTTCTTCAAGTTTTGAGGTATCAGTTTTAGTTTCATTTTTACAACTATTTAATACTAAAGTCATTGTAAATAAGGCTAGTGCTAATTTTTTCATTTAAAATTAATTTTTTCATTTCCAAGAAGTTGGAAATCTAAGATTTGTTTTAAAGATAGTTACTTTTCAATTAAAAAATAAATTGTAACATTTTTATAAATAATAATACATATAATCACAGCATAAATATTTCGAGAACTACTATTTTTTTCCGAAATTGCTTTACTAAAATTAGTCCAACCTTAAAAACAAGAATACATATGTCTGATGATTTTGATTTATTAGAAACAAACTCTAACGAAAAAAATGCTAAAGTAGATGTCAATTGGGGAAAAGCAATTGATACCATGAAGTCTAAATTGGCGCAAGAAGACGATCCAGAAAGTCGTCAAAAAATACTTAATGCAACGTTAGACGATGTTGTTGGTATGGCAGAAAAAGACCGTACAACGCTTCTAGACGCGATTAAAGATTTAACGGATTATCAAGATGAAGTTGGTATTTTATTCGAGCGTTTTTCATCACTTAACGAAAAAGAACAAAAAGTTATTGACGATGCTCAAAAAGCATTAGAACGTGCTAAAATAGAATTGGAAGATGCTAAAAACAAACCAGATACTTGGTGGAATAACCTTTGGGGACGTAAAAGCAAAATCAAAAAAGCAGAGCAAGCTTTAGAAACAGCAGAAAAAACACGAGCTGCAGCAGATAACAAAGCCAAAGCCATGTTTCAAGAACGTATAGAAAGTGCAGATATTCAAACCCTTTTAGGCGAGCTGTCTTACAAATCTCAAGCAGCTATTACACGTCTTAAAAATCGTGAAGTAGAAATTAAAGAAGTAGAGGATAAACTGCAAGATGCTATTGTTGAAGCTTCTAAAAATCATACAAAAGCACTAGAAAAGAAAAAGGAAACAGAAGACAAACTAGAAGAACAGTATGCTTTACTTAAACAAGCAAGACAAGCCTTAGAAGAAGTAGCAGATAAACAATCTACAGAGTATTCTGACGCGTTAGCTAAAGTAACACAGTTAGAACAAAAAGTCGAAGAGTTAGAAGGACTTAAAAACGCCTACACAACTCTCGCAGCATCTAAAGATAGCTTTGTGCACAAGCACAACTTGACTATCAAAGTACTAACCTCTTTACGTAGTAATTTACAAACGCATCGTGCCAAATTAAAGTCAGATACAGAAGAACGTTTAAAGTATTATGATGGTTACGTGGTGGCTTTAAAAGCGCGTACAGACCAAGAGTTTGCAGCTATTTTAGAGCATTTAGGAGTTAAAACAGATGAGCATATTGGAGAGACTTTAGCAGCAATGCATACAGCAAGTGCTAAAGCACGTCAAGAAATGATGGACAACATTCCAGTACACGAAAAAGTTATGCAAGGTGTATATCGTAGCTATGCTGAGGCTTTACAGGAAATCAGAGCTAAAGATGTAGATATTCAAAAGAATTTTGCAGACCGTTATGGCATCGATATGAAAGAGATTTTTGAAGAGTATTATAATTCAGATGCCAATGCGCCTTCAGGAGAAGATGATTCAACAGGAGGAGGTAATGGTACGCCAAAACCAGAAGCAGGAAACGACGACTTATTGTCTTAACATAATTATAGCGTTACCACGCTTAAGGCGTGGTCAGGCTTTCACTACTCGCTCTCTGCGAGGAGCTCAGACAGACCGTTCAATCCTTAACGCGCTTACTCATGGACTTAATTATAATTAAATAATTCGTGAATTAGTGGTAACCTATAACTAATCACTAAAGATCATTTACTAGAAAATGTCAATAAACCACATCGTAACACCTTTAGATTCTGCTTATTTAGATAGCAAAGAACAATATGTGTTTTATCACAAGAAGGTGGACTTTGCTTTGAAAGAATTAATAGTTGGTGTCCAACAAAACGGATTGTGCACACCTCAGGAAGTTATATTCTTTAAGCAATACTGTGACTTGTTATTATACTCTATTGAAGCGATGCGTATTAAGTACATGTATGATGAAGAAGATAACATGAAAGTGGATGTCACAGATTCTGGTTTTCCTAATTATTTGGAGTTTAGATACCTGTATAACGATTTATCTTTACGTGATAATTACTTAAATAAACTAAAAGATGTATCTGTACTGCAAGACGAATTTTTAGATCAGTTACTACGAAAAAAGCAACCTGTTAGACGTGATAAGTTATTTCAAGCTGCATCCATAGTCTACTACACATCAGTAGAACAACAGTATATTTTTAATCGTTTTGTTCAAGGAAAAATTATTAAAGCACCAGAAGGAAGTCAAGCTAAATATATGACGAGTTGGAGTTTTTATGATGTGTCACTCAACAGGCCTTTTATATGCTTCATGTATTTTGACTATGATGGTAAAGATCCTTTAAAAGACAAAGATGATATTTACGACACTTTAAAAACGGTTGCAGATCGTAAAATGGATATGGATACTATGGCTTATGGTATTGATAGACGTTTAAAAAATGTATTTCCTAAATATGTTAAACGATTGGATATAGGAGCATTTCATAACGTTTTTGCAAAAGACGATAACGATTTAACACATACAATACTTGAAGCTATAAGTAAAAAAGAAGTGCCTTTAGAAGCTTACGCATTATCTTTTAAAATACATGAAGTATTTTCTGGAAGTACCTTTAAAGAAGGCGGCTATTTTAGTAAACAAACGCTTCAAAATTGGAGTTCACCAATTAAGCAAGGTTATGTGTTTGCACCACACAGAATCATACAATTGCTATATAATAAAAATCCTGATATCATGAATAAGTTGGCAAAGCCACCTTTTCAAGTCTCTGATTTAAAAATTGATAAAATATAAAATTAGTAGGTAGTCAATACAATAAAAAACTGAATACTGCCAACAGCATACTGAAGACTAAAAAACATGGAACATAACTCAACATTCCCAATAAAAAAATCAGAATTAGACGTTTTACGTGACGAAGCCTCATCATATTTAAAAAGTATTAGTTGGGAGCAAGGCGCACGTGCAAAAAATAAAGATAAAGACGCTAAAGACGAATCTATTTTATTATATCTGTCCAAAGCCAATAATGGATCATCGGTAGCAATTACTTCAGTATCAAAAACCATTTTAGCATTAAAAAAACGATTATTACCAGATTCTGTTGCTATTCCACTATTTTTAAATCAAACTTTATTTGCAGTACAAGAAGGACTAACTTTAGGGATTTGGATAAAAGATAGTTACTATGATGCGTCTGGTTTATCTAGTCTTAACGAGCGTAAATCCGCTTTAGATGCTAGTGGAAGACGCGAGTATGAAAGCAAAATGCAAACCGCAAGCGCCTTTATGCTATTTGCTTCAGCTTATAAAATTTTACATCTTTTAAAACCACATGCTTCAGATGATTTAAGTGTGATGAAGCAGAAATTTGCAGGTATTCCTGAAGTGTCTTTAATGACTCCTTTAAAAGGAGTGTCTTGTGCTTTATTTTACTATGACAAGTACTTAGCTCATCCAGAGATTATCAAAAGTGATAAAGACGTTGCCGATTTTACAGTTGTGTATTTTGAAGCGTTGATAGATGAAATTAATCTTCGTAGAAGTAGCCTAGAATATACAGAGACCATATTAGACAGAACCTATAAGCTTGAAAATAGTGATTTTGCTATTTCTGGTTGGGAAAACACCTTTCAGGGAACTGCTAAAAGTGTCGAGTTTAATAAAATACAATTCGACCAGATTGTTGGTAACAGAGATGCCAAGCATTTTGCACGTCGTTTAACTGAGCGTATGCTAAGCTACGACTTTGAAGCAAAGAAAAACCCATTTCAAGAATTAGGTGGTTTTATGCCAGTGTTTATGGGTTATGGTATTCCTGGAACAGGAAAAAGTATGCTGATTGCAGCAATAGCAACACGTTTAAAAGAGCATTGCGACCATTTAGATATTCCGTTTTTATTTCACCCAATGCCAGACACGTTGATTAGTACGTTTCAGGGTGGATCTGCGGAGAAAATGGTAGATTGGATGAAACCTTTACAAGATCCTAACAAGCTTATTTTTGCACCAATTGATGATGCAGAAAATAACTTACAAGAGCGTACCACACAAGGTGTTTCTGCTGGAGTAAAAGAGGTAATTGGTGTGTTTTTAAGATACACAGAAGGTGCTTATGCAGTAAACTATGGTAACAGTTCTATTGGGCTATTTACAAACTTACCTGAAATGTTAGACAAAGCAGTCATCTCTCGTGTACAAGGACGTTTTAAAATAGATGGTGCCAGAAACGAGCATGATTTTATAGATCAAGATCACTTATGGTGGCGAAAACTAGACAAGACTATGCCTAGTTTTGTGAACATGAGTAATCCAAACGATTATAACTATTTAGATGCACAACAAGTGGCAAAAAACTTGGGCGAAATATTAGATAAAGTCGATAAGCCTACAGAACAACGCGTGTTAGATACGTTTAACAAAGTAGAGAGTAAATATAAAGATACAGAGCATATGTTTTATGCACATTTGTATACAGAGATTCAAAAGATATTTCCATTTTTCTCGTCTCGTGACGTGCGTAATATTCAAAAAGCAGTGTCTTTACGTTTAACCGATTTTGATTTAGAACCAGATTGGTTTGACAATCCAGACATCTACTTCAAAAAAGATTATGATACTAAATTTGGTATGTTGCAAGAGTTAATGCGTGCTAATATGAAAGGTTTAGACTTTTCAGACATAAGACGTCAAGAGGTTGTACGTTATTTAGATAATGTGGCAACTATTGCAGATACCGACTTTAAACGAAAAGTAGATGCTAGAGTTAATCAATTAAACATTGAAACTGCTGCAAGAGAGCAGTTTGGTAAATAATAATAAAACACATGGAAGAACAATCAGACATCCCAATAGAAAAAAAAGAATCCAATCTTGGCATCCAAGATTATCTATCTTTAGGTTACGTATTCTTATTGGTTTTGGGTGTTTTCTATCAAACGATATATTTTAAATACTTAGGCGTTAATATTTTGGAATACTCTTCAATATTAGATGTATTAATTAGTCCAATTGCTGTATTAACAGGAGATTTAAAATTATTGTTAGGTGTTGTTATTTGTTGTGTTTTGGCATTAGTTTATGCAAAATACTTACCAAAATATTATGATTGGTTAAGTAAAAAGAAAAAGTATCAAACTGGAAAGAAAAAAGATAAGCTAGATAAAGTTAGACACTCACTTAAAAGTGGATCGAAAGTATTAGTTACTTTTCTGATTGCTTTATATATCATGGGTGGATTTATTGGGTTTGGAATTGGACGTGGTCAAAGAACTAAAGAAAAAATAGAAAACGATGAAATTAAATTATCACATCAAATAACTTTTGAAGATGGACAATCCCAAAACATTAAAATGTTGGGTAAAAACAGTTTATATGTATTTTACATTACTAAAGGAGATCAAGAAGTATCTATTGCGCCAATTGACAGTAATATTAAAGTGATTAAAAAGTTGAAAAAAGAAAAAGACGATTAGTTTACATGCAAAAACTAAAACAAGCCAATTTATACAGAAGCGAGCTCATTCCAGTTAGTGGAAAATTAGTGGAGCGTTACAACCTATGCTTAAAAAAGTTAGGTTTTGCGCCAACTAATCTTACCAAATTTTCAATAGATGGTATAGGTTATAGTCCAGAAATAGCAGAAGAGAAAGGCACCACCATGTATTTAAACAATGGTGAAGCTAATCCGCATGCTATCATAATTTCACCTTTACAAAAAGGTAAACCTGTATATTCTCCTTTTCATAGTTTTGATAGAGAGATGATGAAGCAAGTGTTTCAGGTTCATGGTACAAAAATAAATGATATTACCAGAGATTCTGCTATTTGCATCGATTTTGATCAAGATATTGATGCATTTTACGAGCCACTTGATGTACTAAAATATGATAAGGTTTATATCAAATTCCATTTAATAAACAATTTAGACCAAGTTCAAAAAGAACAACAAAAACTAATTGATACATTTAAACAAGGTAATAATTTTATAGATGAAGATTTGCACGCTCAACTTCTTGAATCTGCTAAAACATATGGCGATTTGCGAGGTAGAGATTTAAGTTTACATAGTTTACAATATCAAACAGATTCGTTTTATACCAAGTCTTTTGGAGGTGTTTATGTGCTACGCGATTTTATTTCGCCAATTGTGGTTTTTGAGGACTTAAAATGGTACAAAAAAGCGATAAAAGATACGACTCATGATGTCATAATTTTTCATATCGAACAACCTGAGTTAATGGTAAAATTACGCGATCATGTTATCATTGAGCATGATTTGGAGGAAGCGCTTAATACAGATAGATACCAACGTATTAAAAAAATGGAGTTTGCTATGGCTTTAAAAGATACGCAACATCCATTACGTGATATTTTAAGTGATCCTGTATTGTTTAAAAGTTATTTAAACAAATTAGATATAGATACCAGAAAGCGTGTGATGGGAGTGGAGTTATACTTAGACAAATTAGAAGTGAGTAACCAATATAAGATTGCAGATATTGTCGATAAAAATTTATTTAATGCATTGCATACACCTCATTCTTCTTTGCAAGCCAATCACCAAGACTTGATATGGAAGTTGTTGATTAATGTCTCGCCTAGAGACGTGCTGTTTTTGTATTGGTACGACAAAGAAGAGTTTTACAAACAATATGCTTCATGGGACGACTCCTTTAAAGATTGGGTTATTGAGACTATTAACAGTAATATATAAACAAAAAAACCAGATGATAACATCTGGTTTTTTTTATTCATCTATAATTTAAAATTTAACGTTTTATAAATTTCTTAACGTATTTGGAATTTTCAGATTCAATTTCAATAAAGTATAAACCTTGTGACAATGCAGTAACATCTAATTGATGTTTAAGTTGATTGCCTTGTAGTGATACACTATTAATTAATCGTCCATTGATATCGTAAATAGTCATGTTGTCAATAGTAAACTTAGCATCTATGGTAAGAATATTATTTACAGGATTTGGATATATTAAAAAGGCATCTACTTCAAAATTAGTAACAGATAATGTTTGTTCAGGAGCAAAACTAAACACTCCGTCAATACCAGTAAAATTACCTGTCATTTTAATATCTCCATTATAATCCGTAATGGTTGGCACAACGGTTTCAGAGGTTCCAGATGTAGATTCTCTGAATATTCTTAGGTCACTTCTAGAGTAAGACCCTCCAGCATTAGCAACAGCAGTTTCCCAACCTGATACTTCAGCTTCTGTTAAATAAAAGATAATTGTTGCATCGCTAGATTGTGAAGGTTGCGTCGTAGTTATTGTAAATTGTTTATCCATTGCTAATAACGCACCTGTACTACCTTGAAACGATTGTCCGCTAGTTCCTGATCTAGATACTGCAACATCAATACAATCGTAATCAGTGCCATCATTATTAACAATATCTGCCATTATACTTCCATCTCCAGTGTCGTAAGCATAAATCACACCTGTACTAGCTAATGGTAAAGTTGCATTAGTAGAACCATCATTAACATTAGTTCGGATAAGTGCATCACCATTACCATCTACAGAAAAATTATCTATTGCAAAACCATAAGCCCAATTACCTAAGTCGTTATACAAAAAGGAAATCATAACACTTGACTGTCCAGCATAAGCAGATAAATCTAAACTTAGATTGGTCCAAGTACTGTAAGTAATAAATTCGTTTCCTAAGTTGACCCAAGTAAGTCCATTATCTGTGGATACTTGCGCATAAGTGTCTGATGCATATTGGTTGTTACTATCTGTGTGAATAATGTCAAAAGATACACTTGAAGAACTTACATTTGATAGATCAAAAACAGTATTATACATTAAACGTTCATTATCCATTGTACAATTACAAGCATCATCGTTTATAAACACAAAATCTGTTGCATTACCAGCAGCACTCCAAGAAGTAGAACTAGCTGTGGTTTCATTTCCAATAGCAAAAGGAGTTGTTGCATTTCCGGTTACCGTCCAATTAGATAAGGTGTTTTCAAAATCATCAAACGCAAAATTAATTAGGTTTCCAACAGACGGATCATAATCATCATCTTTAATAGTTACTGTTAATGTATCTTGAAGGCCAAGCTCAGCGTCTCCACCATTCGCGTTTAGTGCTAATTCAACAACAATAGTTTCTTCACCTTCAACAAAAGCATCATTATATACTCTAATAGTACCCGTTTTATCTGTGTTATCACCTGCTAAAAAAGTAACAGTGCTTGGCGTAATTAATTCATAATCACTATTATTAGTAGCAGTACCTCCTTGAAATAAAAATGTGATATCAGCATCTTGAGTTGCAGGTAAAGCCATTCTTAAAGTAAAATCTATATCTTGATAATCACAACCTGTAGCTTCATTTACAGTCAAATTAGCGTTTCCAAATCCTATGGATGGTGATTCTGGGTTTGGATCATCGACACCTCCATTAGGCATATTAGCACCAATAGCAGCTATTAACTCGTCACTACGCCCAAACGATCCATTTGGACAACCACCTGTATTATGTATGGCTACTACTAAGTTATCAGAATAACGTAGTACAGGAGAACCTGAACTACCACCTTCTGTATCACAATGGTATTCTACTCGTGAAGGTAATCCACCAGCGTTTGTTATTTGAGCAAAACCATTTACATCTCCATTAGTATCAGTATTCACAGCAATTTCTTTTCTACGTCCTCCTGGGTGTTGAGGAATATAAATTCGCTCACCTACAGAAGGTGGATTAGACGCTAAACTTAAATAACCATACGTAGGAACAGGATTAACAGGTAACATTACTAATGTAAAATCTAAGTTTGCATCTGTTTGGATAAACGTAGATGTTGTTGCTACCATATCTGATACTGCATCAGTAATACCTGCACATTCAGCATATTGATAATTAAATAAAAATTCGGTATTCAATGCATCATTCGCATCACCAATACAGTGATTGTTTGTCATAATATTACCATCAGTACCTAAAAGCCATCCAGTACATAAACCACCACCACCAATCAAAAGTCTGCAAACAGCTTTGGCTTTTCTATACATTTCTGTTCCATTGTAACATTCTATAGCTTCTTTATCGTCCACACTACAAATAGATTCAAAATCAGATTGTACATATTGGAATGCATCATTAATTTTATCCATACTGTAACCATATGCTACCGTATCAATATCAAATCCGTAATGCGTATTATTACCTTGAGTACTGTATAGTTCTACAACAATATGGTCGCTCCAGATGGTTCTAGACCAAAAGCTACTAATCATTTCATTTTGAGAACCAATAACTTTTCCTTGGTTAGAATATGTAATTTCATCCAATGTTATTGGACTGTAAACCTTGACATAGTCACCAGGTTTTAAATCGAAATTATTAAAATAAACTTTTACATAACCTGAACCGTTAGATCTAAACTCTTTTTGATAGACCATTCCAGAATTGTTAGTGTTATAATCTAAGGTTGCTGACGCATTTACAGGAAATTCATCTGCAATTTTAAGCATACCACCATCATCTTGGGCATGTAATAAAGTAAAGTTAATAAATAAGGCTAGTGTTAGGAGTGTAATTTTCTTAATCATTTTTTTAGTATAATTTTAATAGCGCCTAAATATAAGGGGTATTATTTTGTTTCTAAAATATTTAACTAATTTAATATCTAAAAGTTATTTAGGTCATCAAGTAACAACACTCATTAATGTTTGTTTTCTTGTAACAATTCTTATAACTTTACTACATATAATAAAAAACTTATGGGCTTAGACATTATCATATTTATTGGAGCAATTCTTTTCGGAATTTTTGTGTATTGGACAGAGTCTAAAAGTAATGGCTTATACCGTTTTTTTAATAAGCTTTTTAATAGTAAAGACTTACAAATGAAACCTACGGACAAAAAAGGTTTTATTTTTAAACAAGAATTCTTGCCAAGACTAGTTTACCTAGCAGTTGCTTTTTTAGTTATAGGGTTAATTATTCAGTTTTTAACACCAATTGAAATTTTTTCAAATTATTACGGTGTATCTGCTTTTGCTTCAGCTATTTTTGGAACTCTTATTGGGACTTATATTGCTAATTTTGTTCTAAAATCAGGAGAAGTTATTGAAGAACAGTCAGACTCTATAGAAGATGTAGTTAAAGAAGGTATCAATAAGGGAAAAGAATTTATTGAGGATTTAAAAAATAAAGATTCTAAAGTTGTTCAGGAAGCCAAAAAGGAAATTAAAGAAGAGTCTAAAGCACCAGAGAAAAGTGCTAGAGAACGCTTAAAGGATAAAGGCTTAATGTAATTTATCAATATCTTTATAAACCTTTTTAAATCACCAAAATATAATTTAGCCAATACCATATAACCATGATAAAAAACTACTGGAATAGAGGAGGTAAACAAAAAATTATTGTCATAATACTATCCTTAATAGTCATAGGTTTATTATTTTTTCTAAGAGACGATTATCAACCTTTACTATTATTTATCCGCAAATACATCTTTATCATTTTGCTCAGTGGTTTAGTTTTATTTTTAGGATTACGAAGTTTTAGAAGTTCTGCATCAACTGGAAAACGATTAGGGATTTTAGGTTTGCTTTTAGCTTTTTTTGGGTTACTATACGTTGCTGGATGGCATTTTCAATTGTATGATTACATGAAAACTTATAATGTGTTTAACAATTTAAATAAAGTTGAGATAGACGAGCTACCCTTAACACAAAACGAACGTATTCAACCACTTCGAAACATTTTTTCTATGGCTAATGAAAGTGTAGGAGAAACTAAAGATGTGTCCTTGCCTCATTTAGTTAGAATTGGTGATGAGAATAAATGGACTATGGCAATTCAACCTACAGAAAAATATGTTTGGCAAGGTATAAGTGATAATACAGAAGAAGTGTTTGCTGTGTCAAGCACCACACCTTTCCCTCGGTTTTCTAACGAAAATAGAATTCCTGTTACGTTTTCAATTGGTGAATCTTTAAAATTTAGTCGAAATACTTACAACGCAGTCGTACAGCGTTTTAACCCATGGATGTTATTTAACTATGAACCAAGTGATACGTTTTACATGAAAGACGATAATGGTCAATGGGTGGAAGTAGTTAGTTTAATAAAATGGAAAGGTTTTTTCTTTCCTTATCCTACTTTTGGAGGTGTTATGGTTATTGATAACGGAGCACATGATTTTAATGATTATATCGAGCGTGTTACAATTGGAAAAGGGACCTTTATTGCTCCAGAGGAATTGAAAAACCATACGTACCTAACACGACAAAATACATTATCCGAAAAAGTATCACGGCTTCAAGCTGAATCTTTAAAGTTTTTAGGTGGATTTAGCGATCCATTACCATGGAATATGGAAACTGCAGTTAAAATTCCAGACTTACCAGACGACCAAAACCAGCAACCGTTTGTAACAGATTTCGATTTTTCAGATTCAAAATCTGATGCTTATAGTGGTTTGTATCACTGGTTTGGTTTAGAACCTGTCGGTGATGAGCGTACTAGTTTAACCTTTAGTGTATTTGTGCCAGCAGATGGTACTAACAAGTTATATTATTATGATCACGCGTCCAAAAAACAAGGATATGCAGGTGTATCAGCCATGCCTTTAAAGGTTATAGAATCTAGAAAAGAATACGATTGGTCAGTTAATAAACCAGTAGAGTTTAGACCTTACATCAAAAATATTGCTGGTCGAAAACGTATGTTCTTTCTAGGAACTATTTCATCAATTAAAGAAGAAGGATCTCAGTTTGATGGTTCTGCTACACCAGATTTAGCATTAATAGATAGCGAATATCGTGACGTGGTCTGGATTGATGCTAAACACCCAAGTCAGTGGGAAAAATCTGTTTATGACCAACTTAATGAAGCTTGGCGAGCAAGTGAAGGTATTGGAGAGTATTTTTTAGATGAGGATAGAGTAGTAGATTTTATTATCGAGGACCTTAACAATCAATACATGCAATTAGACAGCGTAAGCACGTCTAATAACACAAATAACGACAAAGCTTTAGAAGATTTGAAACGTAAATACGATTCTATTGTTAAGAAAAATCGTGATGATAAAATCAAGCGGTTACAACGTAAAATAGATTCTGCAAATGCAGTTAATAGCCAATAATATCGGTAATTAACATTACTTGTATAAATCAAATTCCATTTTAATATTACTTCTTTTGTAAGGCGAATTTTGTTCTAGTTCGATCTCCTTAAAACCAAATTTCCTATACAAGTAAATAGCGTTTTCTAATTTTTTACTAGAGTAGAGTAGTAGTCGTTTAAATTGATGTGATTTTGCATAATTTATGCAATGTTCTAATAGTTGTTGTCCTATTTTTTGTCCTCTTAAACTCGGTAAAACAGCCATTTTAGTTAGCTCAAAACCAACTTCATTTTTTAATGGCATAAACGCATAAGTCCCAACTATTTGATTATTTAATTTAGCAAAAAAAATGTGTCCACCTTTATCAATAATATAGTCATTGGGTTTGCTTAGGACCTCTTCATCAAAAGGTTCTACGTAAAAATAAGTTTGTAACCACTCTCTATTAAGAATATAGAAATCTTTAGAGTATTTTTTATCAAAGGGAATAATAACAACTTTATCAATCATACTTAATTTAAAAAACTTATAGCAAAAAGTATTAATAATATGGAGATGACACAGATAAAAAACGTCAAGTTAAATATAGATTTATCGGCTACTTTTTTTCTAATTAAATCTGTAATCATCCAAATAGGTATGATTATACTTAATATTAAAGCTGGAATTGTAAAAACTTCAGAAAATGTTTCAAACCAATGCAATTGTACCTGATTGATATGCAAAAAGAGTAGTGTTATGATAAACACAAATACAATAAAGGTAATAGTTAGCCTTATATATTCAATATTAATTTTTGTCATGTGTTTTAGAATTAGTACGGATAAAATCGGTTATTAAATAGCTAACTAACTTTCCAACTTGGTTCGCTTTTTTCTTTTTGGCTATTGCCTCACAAATATGCAAATAACTAGCCTGTTCTAATAATGCATAATAATGTAGAAATTGTCTTGCTTTTTCAGCAGAAAACCCACTTGGTGTTTGCGCACTACTTGGCGTATTGATAATAGCATCACAATCTATTTCTATACCAAATTTGGTGTTATTTATATGCTTTTCTGCACGTTGTAATTCTTTTTTAAACTTTTGTTGTTTTCTTATTGCAATTGCTTCATATGTATTGTAATCAAGATGTTTATTATTCTTAAATTGCTTAAAGAGATTTGTAGAGGTATAATTTTCGTGTAGACCAAAAGCAAAATATCGTTTTAAAAACTTTTCAGCGTAAGCGTAACTAAAACCATTTCCGCTATGTCTACCTTCTAAAGCTCTAAAATCTGTATGCGCATCGAAATTGATACTATTAATAGGATGTTTAAATGCTAAACTAGTTCCTTTAATCATTCCATAAGCGTTATTGTGTCCTCCTCCAATTGCTATTGGGATTTTTCCAGCACTTACAATGGTTGAAACTAAATCTACAACATGTTTGTCAATTTCTGCAACAAGCTTTCTAGCTTTATTAATATGTTTAGAATGGTCTTGTTTTAATTTAGATAGCTGCTCTTGTTCGATAGAAAAATCTAAATGACCAAGAACTAATACTTTTTTTGCATCGTTAAAACTATTGTTTTGTGTATTTAACAAAATTTTAATTGTGGCTTCCCAAGTAGTCGAAGCGCCTGATTTACCGTAGTTTGCAAACACACCAACAGATTCTGGAAGACCAAAAATTACATAAGTAACGTCCAAACTTTTAAGTGTGTCGTATATATTGGAAACACTGGTTAAAAACTGAACATGTTCACCAAATTTAGTTTCACCTGAACGTATATTGAGTAAATTGTTTACTATTGATTTATTGTATAAAACTAATTTATCCATTTACTTTACATATAGTTTTGAAAAATTAAAATTACGTTTTTATTATTAAAGTTTTAACTAGAAAACAGAATTAACGTTTCACAATTAAAAAACAAATTATTATGGCAAATAACACTGCAAATACAGGATTAAAAGTAGCATTAGGTATAGCTTTAGCATTATTTATTGGTACTGGTATTTACACTTCGTCTTTATACAAAGACAAACAACAAACAGAACAACAATTAACGACTGAAAAAAATGACGTTCTAAAGGATTTAAATGGCTTAAAAGCTAAGTATGATGTTGCTTTAGGCGAAAACCAAGTGGCTAATCAAAGTCTAATTGACGCTAGAGAGCGTATACAGGGATTAATAGATTCTTTACAATTATCTGAAACTAACGTTAAAAGTTTATGGAGATACAAAAAGAAGTATTTAGCATTACAAGATGAAATGGACGTATTATTGGCTGAAAACGATAGACTTAAAGTTGAAAACATGCAGTTAGCAACTAACTTAGATAGTACTAGAGTGCAATATGAGCAAAGCAAGATGTTTAACGATTCTTTATTAGTGCAAAATACAGCACTTGCTACAGTGGTTGAAAATGCTGCAGTATTAACAACTGCTAACTTGAAAGGGTTTGGAGTTATTGAGCGTAGTAATGGTAAACTTATACCAACAGAAAGAGCAAGACGAAGTGATAAAATTAGAGTATGCTACACGGTTGCAAAAAATAAGCTAGTACAAGCAGGAGACAAAGAGTTATTTGTCCAAGTTATAGATCCAAAAAATAATATTTTAGGAGCCAATGCGCAGGTCAAATTTGGTGAACAAACCCTTAATTATAGTATTATTAGTAAGTTTAATTATGAAAATGGAAACTTGGATATTTGCGAGTTTGTTACGAATACTACAGACGACGATTTTGAAAAAGGGCGTTATCAAGTGAATGTATTTAACGGAAAAGAATTGGTTTCAAGCTCTGAATTTACCCTCAAATAAAAGCTTGAGCTAGTATTAGTTAATTATTTCATTAAAAAACCTGAAAGTGAATAGCTTTCAGGTTTTTTGGTTTAAAGCGTTAATACAGGCTTCTCTAATGGTCCAAATTTCTTCTAGTGTATAGGTTATTTTTACCGACTTTAACCAATGTTTTAAATAATTTTGGTGGTAATTAATTTTATATTTTCCAATTTGATATGGTAAGATAACTTCTTCATGCAAAATGGAATCTGTAAATGAATGTGAGGATGAGTCCGTTCTGGTTACATCTACAATTCTATCTTCAATCTTAAGATAGGTATGTGCTTCTGGAATATAGTCTAAATTGTACTGTTGTAATACTGAAGCTATTCCACTTGTATTCAGACCATTCATTTTATAAATACTTAAATATAACTTAACGTTGTCTTGTTTATTATCTATGGCTAGTTGCTTTAATAATGCATGTTTGGTAGAACAGGTTCCTATTTGTTCTTTTAATACCAAATTATAATCGCTTCTATCTGTGTTTCTTCCGTAAGGTAATTGATGGATATAATGTAAAGCAGATTGAAACGTTGAGATTTCTAAATCTACAAAAGCTTTAGACGTTAAGTAGCTGGTATTCAGTTTAAAATCAAATAACTTCTCCATTAATAATTACAGATTCTATATGGTTATCTCCAAACGCATAAGGTAAATAATTGTAGCTTGACAATGGTTTGGTAATTATTAAATTAGCCTTTTTACCTTTTGTAATACTACCATATTGATTAGCTATTCCCATTGCATAAGCCCCATTAATAGTGGCAGCATTAATAGCTTCTTCTGGTGTTAATTTCATTTTAATACAAGCAGTACTGACTACAAAATTCATGTTTCCAGACGGTGTAGATCCTGGATTATAATCTGTTGCTAACGCTAAAGGTAGTCCTGCGTCAATTAATTGACGTCCAGGAGTGTATGGAATGCTTAAAAAATATGAACATGAAGGTAAAGCAACAGGCATAGTATTGCTATCTTTTAATACATCAATATCTTCTTGATTTAACTCTTCTAAATGATCTACACTTAAGGCTTTATGTTTAACTGCTAAAGCTACGCCTCCAAATGCATTAAATTGATTGACATGTATTTTTGGTGTTAAACTGTACTTTTTTCCAGCAGATAAAATTTGATTGACATCATCCAAATCAAAATACCCTTTTTCACAAAAAACATCTATGTAATGTGCTAAACCTTCTTTAGCTATTTGAGGTAGCATCTCATTGATGATTAGATCTAAGTATCCTTGTTTATTATCTTTAAATGCAAGCGGAAGTGCATGAGCACCTAAAAATGTTGCTTTTACTTTTATAGGAAAATCTTTTTTAATTCGCTTTATTACTCGTAACATCTTAAGTTCTGCTTCAGGTGTTAATCCATAGCCTGACTTAATTTCTATTGCTCCTGTACCAAGTTTCATTACGTTCTTTACTCGTGCAATAGATTGATTGTAAAGTTCGTCTTCACTGGTATTTTGTAATGTTTTTGCACTATTCAAAATACCACCACCACGATTTGCAATGTCTTCATAACTTAATCCATTAATTCGATCTACAAACTCTTGAGATCTATCTCCTGCATACACAATGTGCGTATGAGAGTCGCACCAAGCTGGTAGCACTAATTTACCAGTTGCATCTAATGTTTGGTCAGCTTCAATACCATTGCTGTTAACCATTAATCCATAGTCAACAATCGTATCGTTATCAATTAGCAAGTAAGCATTTTTAAGTGTTGGTAATTCACTCATTTTATTACCAGATACCTTGGTAATGTTCTTGTCTCTAACTTGTATTAATTCTTTGATATTTTTAATAAGTAATGACATATCAGTTTGGCTATAATTTTACTCAAATATAGATAAAATGATAGTATTGAATAATTCTTACTAGTTTACTTATCATTACTTTTTTATTGCGCTACATCGAAAAATTATTGAGACAATAAATTAAAACAATACATTTAGCCTGTGTGTAAATAAAAATTTATGATAGCTGTAAAGCCAAAGTATTATAACGAGATTTATTCTTATATATCTTCATTTTATCCTGTTTCAGAATCTTCTTTTGAATTGATGATTGGTGCAGCACAGTTAAAAGAGGTTAAAGCTGGGACAATTTTAGATAACATTGGTGATATACCAAATAAAATCTATTTACTAAATAGAGGTGTGATGCGCTCTTATGTTAGATTAGAAAATGGAAAAGAAGTAACTAAATCAATATTTGTTCCTATTATCATATTAGCTTCGTTTGATGCGTTAATAAACCAAACAACTTCGGAAAGTATTTATGAAACCTTAACAGACTGTGAGATATATGAAATTGATTATATTACTTATAAAAAGTTATGTGAAAATAACTTAGACATTTTATTTTTTCATACTAAGTTTTTAGAATTTTTGTTATGTCAAAACGATAAGAAGCATATCGAGCTATTGACCTTAAACGCTAAGGGTAGATACTTGAAGTTAAGAAAGATGATTCCCAATATTGACAACCTTATACCGCAGTATCAAATTGCAGCTTATTTAAGTATTACTCCTGTACAATTAAGTAGAATACGATCAAAGCTATAAGATTTATTAACATATGTTAATGTTAAAGCTTAATATTAGTTATAAACTTGTATTGGTTAAATAAGCCATCCCTATTATAATTAATAACTAACGAACAAAAAAACCGATAAGTTTACTTATCGGTTTTTTTATTTATAAATCATTGACTAGTTACTTTAAACTACCAACCATATCTTCTGGTTTTACCCATTGGTCATAGTCTTCTGCACTAACATAACCTAAATTTACTGCTTCTTCTTTTAACGTGGTACCATTTTTATGTGCAGTGTTTGCAATTTCTGCAGCTTTATAGTAACCAATTTTGGTGTTTAAAGCGGTTACAAGCATTAGGGAATTGTTTAGTAATTCTTTAATAACTTCATGATTAGGCTCTATGCCTTCTGCACAATTGAGGTCAAAGCTTACACAAGCATCTCCAATAAGTTGTGCAGATTGTAAAATATTAGCTGCCATCATTGGTTTAAATACGTTTAGCTCGTAGTGTCCTTGAGTGCCACCAACGGTAATAGCAACATCATTACCCATAACTTGAGCGCAAACCATAGTTAAGGCTTCGCATTGAGTAGGGTTTACTTTTCCTGGCATTATAGAACTTCCTGGTTCGTTTGCAGGAATTATAATCTCTCCAATTCCAGATCGTGGTCCTGATGCCATCATACGTATATCGTTAGCAATTTTATTTAACGATACCGCTAATTGTTTTAAAGCACCATGGCTCTCTACAATAGCATCATGTGCAGCTAACGCTTCAAATTTATTAGGTGCAGTTATGAATGGTAATCCAGTAAATTCTGCAATATATTCTGCAACACGTTTAGAATAGCCTTTAGGCGTGTTTAAACCAGTACCTACTGCTGTTCCACCTAAAGCTATTTCGCTTAAATGGGGTAAGGTATTTTCTAAAGCTTGTAATCCATGATCTAATTGTGATACGTATCCAGAAAACTCCTGTCCTAAGGTTAATGGTGTTGCATCCATTAAATGCGTACGACCAATTTTAACGACGTTTTTAAAGGCTTCAGATTTCTTTTTTAGGGTATCACGTAATTGCTTAACACCAGGAATTGTATTTTTTACAATTTTGGTGTAAGCTGCAATATGCATTCCAGTTGGAAACGTGTCGTTTGATGATTGTGATTTATTGACATCATCATTTGGCTGAATTGTTTTTTCACCTTCACCAATAGTTTTTCCTGCCAATTGATGTGCTCTATTTGCAATAACCTCATTAACATTCATATTGGATTGTGTACCAGAACCAGTTTGCCAAATCACTAATGGAAATTGATTATCGTGTTGACCATTTAAAATCTCATCACATACTTGCGCAATTAAATCTCGTTTTTCAATATTTAAAACTCCTAGCTCACAGTTAGTATACGCAGCAGCTTTTTTAAGATAAGCAAAACCATAGACTACTTCAAGAGGCATTGAGGCAGCATTACCAATTTTAAAGTTGTTTCTAGAACGTTCTGTTTGCGCACCCCAAAGCTTGTCTGTAGGCACTTTAACGTCTCCCATGGTATCTTTTTCTATTCTGTAGTCCATATGTAATGATGATTAATTTTAAGACTGTAAAATTACGAAAATTTGGCTTTAAATTTAAAGTAATACAGTAATAAAAAGTTTTAAAATATTACATTTGTAGCACCTTTTAATTAGACTTACCAAGTTTATACTTCCTACTTAAAAATGTTTATTTTAATAGTGTTAACCTAGTATAATTAATACCAAATTAGTCTATCTTTAAATTTAGAATTTTGTAAATGTTTCTCCTAAACTTAAAAAATAAACTAAAGTATTATGTAATTGCATTGACAATTATAATTATTGGTGCTTATTTTTTAAATAATATTATAGTCAGTAATACAGTTTTAGAAACTCAAAAAATTGAAGCGCAACTCAAAAAAACGCATAATGACGCATTGATAAACGCTAAAGCTGGTATTGAGGTGTATGCTACTATTGTCTCTTCACTAAAAAGTTTTACGATTAATTATAATGAGTTTCCTAGTGAGTTAAAACTCCAAAACTATCTTAATGATATTCTAAAAGACATACAATTTAACGATTCGATTTTGATAAATTATATTGATAAAAATCACGAATTTAAATATGTTATTACACCTAATAGTATTGATCCAAAAAATTTAAAAGGTATTAACGTTAAGTCATTTAGATCTGAAGAGCGAATAGAAGAATTGGATAGATTAATGCTGACTAACGATATTAAAATTTTCAGTCCAATAAACTTAAGAGAAGGATGGACAGGTTTTCCTTTTAATTTTTCTGCCAGAAATGCTAACAATGAAGTTATTGGATACTTTGCACCTATAATAAACGTCAAATACTTACTAGACTTTTTTTACGAAAATAATAAGGAAAAAAATTACATACATAAATTTGTTGTCAATGACTCTTTAGATTTAACACGTGAGGGTTTTTATAATGGATCTGAAATTTACAATAATAAAAAAGACGAAGAATATTATAAAAATTTTGACATCAAAGAGTCTGATTTTATTTACTCTACTATTGAATTATTTGGGTTAAAATTGAAAGTAGGTAGTGCTTACAAAGACAAACCAGTAATAGAGAAAAGCATTTATAATTTAGCGTATATTAGTTATGGCTTAGTTTCAGTATTATTATTTATAGCACTGTCGCAATATCTAAGGAATAGATACTTAAATAAAAGTCTAAAAATTGCTAATCAAGATTTAGAAAATAATTTGTTTAAAATTCAAACTTTAATTAAAGAAATACATCATAGAATTAAAAATAATATGCAAATGGTGTCCGGAATTTTACTAATGCAGGAAGCAGAGTATGAAGATGAAAATATAAAGAAGGCTTTACGAGATAGTCAAAGTAGAATACAATCTATGTCATTGGTTCATGAAAAACTATACGGAAATAGAACTTTAAAAGAAGTTAAAACCAAAGACTATATTGAGCAACTTATTAAGTTTGTTGAAGACACTGTAAAAAATAAATCTACAGAAATTTCAAAACGTATTAAAATAGATAAGCAATTAAGTTTTGATGCCGATACAACATCAAATTTAGGATTAATTGTAAATGAATTAATTACCAACTCTTTTAAATATGCATTTAACGATACAAAAGAAAATACTTTGAGTATCGAAATAATTAATGACTCTGAATATTATAAATTAATTTATAAAGACAGTGGTATTGGCTTGCCTGATGATTTTGATATTAAAACCTCTAAATCTTTAGGGATGCAATTAATTAATATCTTGACAGAACAGCTTGGAGGTTATTTAATATATAATAAAGCACCAGAAAGTACTTTTACTATCTATTTTAAACCATTAGAGAAAAGTTTTCATGGTTAATTATTAAGACGATTAATAACCTTGTTAATAAATTTTTACTTTGTATTGTATAAAAAACAAGTTTGCTTTATCTTTGCAATAATTAAAACCACGAAATTAAACGTATTATGTTCGAATTTGACCAATATTTAGGCTTTTTAGCATTTTTAACTATTTTAACCATAGGCTTTTGGTTAATGATTTTTTTAATCACTTTTGTTGTTCCTTATTGGATTGGTGGAAGTTTATTAGAGCGTTTAAATGAAATTAAAGAAGAGAAAAAAGCTAAAAAATAAATTTAGTCTTAATTCATTATACTAAAAAGGGAAACTCAATGAGTTTCCCTTTTTTATTTTACTAGTATGAGTAAAACTTCTTACTAAATACTATTTACTTTACACTAAACAATTATCCTTCAAAATCATCGTCTCCACCATAATCACCACGTTGCGTACGTTTCTTTTTCTGATTAAATCGGTAAGTAAATGATAGGTTAAAACTTCGTTCTCTCCATTGAAACTCGCTATAAGCGTTAAAAGTTGGAGTAGTAGTAGTTTGTCTTCGTTTACGACTATTAAATAAGTCATTAACGTTAAATGCTAATGAAGCACGCTCGTTAAACAAATCTTTACTAAATGCCATAGATGTTGTAAAGATTCCCTCTCTGTCATTTTGAGCATCTTGACCTGGTCCTCTATAATTTAAATTTGTTTGCCAATCAATTTGTCCTGGTAATGTGTATTTATTATTGATACGTGCAAACCAACTAGAATTGGTGTTGTCAAGAGCTAACCCGTTTGGAGTTGTCCCTTTTATTTCGTTTTGAAAAAAGTTGAAATTACCATTTACTCTCCATTTTCTAGATGGGTTATAGGTTAATGTAAATTCAAATCCATAACGGTCTTCTGTTGCCAGGTTTATTGGAGTACGAATAATAACGGGAAGTTCTTCACCGTTAACATTTGCAGTCTCACCAGAATCAAAACTAATAAAGCTAAATCCATCTGTTGCGTGAGAGTAATATGCAGAACCGTTTAAAGTGAATTTATTAAATCGTTTTAAATACCCTAAATCGAATTGTCCAGAATAACTTGGATTTAAGTTTGGATTACCTTGAAAAAAATTAGTAGCACTAGAGAAAGAACGAAACGGATTTAGAAAAAAGCCTCTTGGTCGTCTTAATCGCCTTGCATATCCTAAGGTAATGTTTTCATTATCGCTTATTTCATAGTTTAAATTAACTGTAGGAAATAGTCCTGTGAAGTTTTTTTTATTGATATCACCAGAAGTAGGCTGGTCTATGGTAATTTGAGTGTTTTCCATACGTAACCCTAATAAGTAAGAAAATTTACCAAATTTACTTCCAAATTGAGAATACACCGCATTTAGATATTGTCTAAAGTTTAAGGTATTAGTTAAACCTAAGTCAACTTCTAAAGTATTGGTGTTTTCATCTAAGCTTAACACATTTAAATCTGTTGATGTATTGTCAAAATTACCTCTATATCCAGCTTCAAATTGACTGTTTTCTCCAATAGGCAACACATAATCAGACTGTAATAGGATTTGTGTTTGGTCTTCTAAGGTTGTAATGTCATTGGTTAATAGATTATCAACTTGTATCATAGAGTTTTCGTCTTCAGAGCTTTCTTCGTACTGAAAATCGAATGTAAATACATGACCACTATCATTAAAATTCTTCTGAAAATTTAAGGCATACTGTATGTTTTTGTCATCTTCAAGCTCTGGATCTAGACGTACAGTTGAGGATATTAGATTTCTGTTAGCATCAAATTGATTTAATAGGTTTACGGTGTTTCTTTCATTATCACTATCTCTGTATAAAAAAGATCCAGTTAGCGAAGCAGAATCGTTGATATACCACTCTACACCAAAATTTGAAGTCAATCCTTTTCTAACACGATTAAACTCATTGCTTTCATCTAAAAACTCACCCGAAGAATTAAATAATGTTGAAGAATTTGAGTTACCAGGTGACTCTCTGTAACTATATCCAGAGGTGTTAAAAATATTTATGTCACCAGTTCTATAGTTTATATTTCCGTTAATACCTGCAGATGGATTATAACCAACATTAGTCGTTATTGCACCATTTAAACCTTGTAATTTGCTTCGTTTTAATATAATGTTTAATATACCAGCGGTACCTTCCGACTCATATCTAGCTGATGGTGACGTGATAACTTCTACTTTTTCTATAGATTCTGCTGGTAGCTGACGTAATGCATCTGTCGAATTTAAACCAACTAAGCCGGATGGTTTACCATTAATTAAAATACGTACGTTGTCATTACCACGTAAAGCGACATTACCTTCTACATCTACAGATACCGATGGTACATTGTCTAAGACATCACTTACGGTTCCTCCACGAACTGTTAAATCTTTACCAACGTTATAGATTTTTTTATCTAAACGAATTTCGACAGTTGTTTTTTCTGCAACTATTTCTACTTCGTCTAAAGCTTCAGCATCTATTGATAGATAAATAGTGTCAAAACTCTGGTCTTTTGTTATAGTTTTATTTGGAATAGTTTCAGTTTTAAAACCTATGTATTCAAAACTTACTACATAAGTCCCAGTTTTGACTTCTACAGAATAATTACCATTTGCATCTGTAATGCCTCCTGAAATTTCTGAAGGATTATTTGCGTTTTTTAATACAATGGTAGCGTATTCTAATGGTGCATTAGTATCTTTCTCTAATACCTTACCAGTAATAGTTACTAAATTTTCGGTAGTATTTTGAGAAAATGATACATTAAAAAATAACACTAAAAGGCAACAAGTGATAATATTCTTGGTCATAAGGTTTGGTTTTCCGTATATGACAGCAAAAATACCGATAGGTTTAAGCTTGTTTGGTTAAAGCTTTGTTAAATAAAATATAACTAATTAGCGTTGTGGAATAATATCAAAAATACGCTTGGCAGGTTTACCTATGACTGCTTTCTCACCATTTATTACTATTGGACGTTCAATAAGATCTTGATATTCAATCATGATATCTATTAAACTATCATCGTTAAATATGTGTCCATCATCTTCTAGATGTTTAAAATGTTCTATCCAAATTTTACTTTCTTTTCTAATTAAAGTTTTTGGCTTAACATTTAATACTTTAATTATTTTTATTAGTTTTTCTTTATCTAGTGGCTTTTCTTGGTATTTAATAACCTCATGGTCGTGTTTATGGGTTTCTAATATTTCTAGGCATGTGTTTGAGTCAGAAGACTCTGGATTGTGATAAATTACTATCATTTAGTTTAAGGGAAAATTAAGTGTTGCTATTAATTTGTTTGTTTTATAAAATAGTTTTAATTAATTCTGGAGGTCTACCAATAACTGCTTTATTGTTGTTAACTACAATAGGTCGTTCAATTAGCTTTGGATGGGTAGCTAAAGCTTCAATAATTTGTTTGTCTGTTAGTACTTTGTTTTTATAATTATCTTTCCAAATAGTTTCGTTTTTTCTTACTAAATCTATTGGTTTAATGTTTAAAAGTGAAATTATCTTTTCTAGTTCTTTTACAGTTAGGAGGTCTTCTAGATATTTAATTAGTTCAAATTCTTGATTAGCTTGTTCTAATATTTGTAAGCCTTCTCTAGATTTTCTACATCTTGGATTGTGATATATTGTAATCATGGATTATAAATTTTGTTCATCTTCAATATTTTGTTGCCCCATCATCATTAAATATGCTTTTAAAAAAGGTTCAATATGTCCATCTAATACTGCATCTACATTTCCGGTTTCATGACCACTTCTAACATCTTTAATTAATTTGTATGGATGCAATACATAGTTACGGATTTGACTTCCCCATTCTATTTTCATTTTGCTAGCTTCAATATCTTCACGCTGTGCTAATTGTTTTTGTAGCTCTATTTCATATAGCTGTGACTTTAGCATTTGTAAGGCTCTAGATCTATTATCGTGTTGTGATCGTGTTTCTGAGCATGATATTTGTATTCCGGTTGGTTTGTGTGTTAATTGGACTTTAGTTTCTACTTTATTAACATTTTGTCCTCCAGCACCACTAGAACGTGCAGTAGTTATTTCGATATCTGCAGGATTTATCTCTATTTCAATAGTATCATCCACTAAGGGATAAACATAAACAGATGCAAAGCTAGTATGACGTTTGGCATTACTGTCAAAAGGAGAGATGCGTACTAATCTATGTACACCATTTTCACCTTTAAGCCAACCAAACGCATAATCACCTTCTATCTCTAAAGTTACAGTTTTTATACCAGCAACATCTCCTTCTTGAAAATTAAGCTCTTTGACTTTAAAGTTGTTTTTTTCGGCATACATCAAATACATTCTCATAAGCATATTTGCCCAATCACAACTTTCTGTTCCACCTGCACCAGCAGTAATTTGGAGTACTGCACTAAGACTATCGCCTTCTTCAGACAACATATTTCTAAACTCTAGGTCTTCAATTTGAGACAGCGCTTTTTCATATCTAGTTTCAACATCAGATAGATTGGCTTCGTCTTCTTTATAAAATTCATAAATAACCTCTAAATCCTCAATAAGGGTTTTAGAAGTTTCATAGTCTGTAATCCATTTTTTCTTTTCTCGAATGGATTTCATGACTATCTCAGCTTGTTGAGAATCGTTCCAAAAGTTGGGATCAAAGGTTTGCTCTTCTTCATTTTGAAGCGCAATTAATTTGGCATCAATGTCAAAGATATTGCCTTAATTTATTAAGGCGTGTATTAAGGTTTTTTATATTATCTGATGTAATCATTATTTACTTTGGGTTTGAAACAAAAATAGAATTATTACTAAGATTTAAAAACTTTTACCAAGTATTTTTAATAGTTTTATATTGAAAAAAAATTAAAGATGATTATAGATTTAAGAAGTGACACTGTTACTCAGCCAACTACAGAAATGATGGAAGCAATTATGCAAGCAAAAGTTGGTGATGATGTGTACAAAGAAGACGAAACTATTAATGTATTAGAAGAAAAAATAGCTAAACAATTTGGAAAATCTCATGCGTTATTTTTTCCTAGCGGAACTATGGCTAATCAAACAGCAATTAAGTTGCATACAAATCCAGGTGATCAGGTAATTTGTGATAAATATGCACATATATATAATTATGAAGGTGGAGGTGCATCATTTAATAGTGGTGTCTCTTGTAAATTAATTGATGGTCACAGAGGGATGTTTACAGCACAACAAGTTATTGAAGCTATCAATCCACCAGATTTTTATCATAGTCCATTAACAAAATTAGTAGAAATTGAAAACACAACCAATAAAGGAGGAGGTGCCTGTTGGGATTTTGATGAAATACTAAAAATTAAACAAGTTTGTAAAGAAAATAATTTAGGTTTTCATTTAGATGGTGCAAGACTATGGAACGCTTTAGTTGCTAAAAACGAAACCACAATGCAATATGGAGAAGTATTTGATACTATTTCTGTATGTTTAAGTAAAGGTTTAGGTTGCCCAGTTGGGTCTGTTTTGGTTGGTGATGAAGCCATAATGCAACATGCCACAAGAATTAGAAAAATATTAGGAGGAGGTATGCGACAAGCAGGTTTTTTAGCAGCTGCAGGATTATATGCTTTAGAACATAATATTGACAGGTTAAAAGACGATCATAAAAAAGCTAAAGAATTAGGTGACACATTAGCAAAAGCTAGTTTTATTGAAAAGGTAGAACCTATTGAAACTAATATTGTCATTTTTGAGCTTAATAAAAAATATTCAGAAAATACTTTCTTAAAGTTACTTTCTGATAAAAATGTTAAGATTATTGGTATGGGAAGTAATAAATTACGACTTGTTACTCATATGGATTACGATGATAATCAACATAATAGAGTGTTGGATATTATTCAAGCATTATAAAATTAATATAAAGTGTTTTTAGTTGATAGTTGAGAATAATTAAAAGCAAAAGTAATTAATCCGAATTTTACTACACTTCATCGAATTGTTAACTCAAATTTAAGAATAAATAGGGTGAATTGTTTGATATGTATTTTTTTTGCTTGAAATTAGTAAACAGTCGTTTATTTTCGGCTTAATATTTAATCAAATAACCATTTAATTCAACAAAAATGAAAAAAGTATTACTAACAATCTTATCTTTTGTAGTCTGTTCTGCAGTATTTGCACAAGATTTACCGACAAATCCTGAACCTGGGAAATGTTACGTACGTTGTGTGACACCTGACGTTTGGGTAAACCAAGACATTACAGTACAAGTAGCACCAGCTTACAAAAAACTAAAAGTTGTTCCTGCACAGTACAGAACAGAAAATGAAGAAGTTGTTATCCAATCTGGAGGACAAGAGTTATCAGTTGTTCCTGCACAGTACGAAAATCAAACTTTTGAGGTTGTAACACAAGAAGCTTCACAACGTTTAGAAAAAGTAGCTGGATCTACAGATACAACTACTGAAGAAATCGTAACACAACCAGCTTACCAAGAGTTATCTGTTGTACCAGCAAAATATGCAACTGAAAATTTTGATGTTGTAACTGCTGAAGCTGGACAGACATTATCTGTTGTTCCTGCTAAATTAGGAACAGAAAGCTTTGAAGTTGTAGTACAAGAAGCAAGTCAACGTTTAGAAGTTGTACCTGCTCAATACGAAAACAGAACAGAAACTGTAGTAGTACAAGCTGCTTACACTAAATTACAAACTGTCCCTGCACAATATGAAACAAGAACTGAGACTGTAGTAGTACAATCTGCTGGTCAACGTTTAGAAGTTGTTCCTGCAAAATGGGCTACAGAAAGTGTACAGGTTGTTACTCAACCAGCTTCTTCAAGAGTAGAAATAGTTCCTGCTCAATACGAAACTCAAACTGTTGAAGTCGTTGTTCAAGAAGCTTCTCAACGTTTAGAAGTTATCCCAGCAAAATGGGGAACAGAGACAATGTCTTATAAAAAGCAAGAATATGGTTCTACATTAACTGTAGTACCAGCTAAGTTTACTTCTGGTTACCAAACTATCGAAGTTAAGCCAGCAACAGCTAAATGGGGAATGAGTGATACACCTGCTGCAGACTGCCAGTCAAGTGATCCTAATGACTGTAGATACTGGTGTTACAAAAATGTGCCAGCGCAGAATATTACAATAAACACTACTGAATTAGCATCTGATGCACAAGTAATTACTAAGCCAGGATGTGATCAAGGTGGAAACAATTCTGCAGATTGTGGTATGGGAACATATACAAGACGTGTTGTTCAAACTCCAGCAACAACTAGAGTAATTGATATTCCTGCTGTAACTAAAACAGTTAAGAAAACAGTAATGGTAACACCTCCTACAACTAGAGTAGTAGAAATTCCTGCTGTAACTAAAACTATTAAGAAAACAGTATTAGTTTCTCCTGCAACAACAAGAGTAGTAGATATTCCTGCAGTGACTAAAGAAGTTACTAGAAAAGTAATGGTAACACCTCCTACAACAAGAGTAGTAGATGTACCTGCTGTAACTAAAGAAGTAACAAGAACTGTAATGGTAACGCCTCCTACAACAAGAGTTATCGAAATTCCTGCTGTAACTAAAACTATGAAGCGCACTGTAGTACTAGAGCCAGCTACAACAAGAGTTTCTGAAATTCCTGCTGTAACTAAAACTATGAAGCGTACAGTAATGGCTACACCTCCTACGACAAGAGCTATAGACATTCCTGCTAAAACAACTACAGTTAGAAAAACTATTATTTCTCCAGAAACAACAAGAGTTGTAGAAATACCTGCTGTAACAACAACTATGAAGCGTACAGTAATGACTGCACCTCCAACAACAAGAGTTATTGATGTACCTCAAAAAACAACTACTTTAAAGCGTACAGTTTTGGCTAGTGATGCTAGAGTAGAAGAAGTAACTGTTCCTGCTGTTAACAAAACAGTAACTAAGGAAGTATTACAGAAAAAAGGTGGATTAACAACTTGGAAAGAAGTAGATTGTAAAATCGTTGAGTATAACGATCTTAACATAAACTGGAACTTAGGTTCTGCAACATTAACAAATGCTGCTAAAGCTGAAATTGATGCTAAATTATTACCAGTATTAGCTGATGGTGTATCTGTAGAGATTGCTTCTCATACTGATTCTAGAGGTTCTAAAGAATCTAACAGAGCATTATCTGAAAGAAGAGCTCAAGCTGTAACTAACTACCTAATTTCTAAAGGAATCAATTCTTCAAGAATTGTATCTAATGGATATGGTGAGTCAAGATTAACTAACAGATGTTCTGATGGTGTATCTTGTACAGAAAGAGAGCACTTAGCAAACAGACGTACTCAATTTAGAGTAATCAACGCTAACTAAACTTAGTAAATACTTTTCATATAAAAAAAGGAAGCCAATTTTGGCTTCCTTTTTTGTTTTAAATCAACTAATATTATTTAAATAAATCCAAACCAGGAATATTAGGTATTCCATCTTTTGCAACAGCAGCTACTTCTGTTTCATGAATGTTAGTAGCTTTTTCAATAGCTTTATTAAGTGTTAGGATTAAATAATCTTCTAATTGTTCTTTATCTTCTAATAAAGCGTCATTGATAGTTATTGATTTGATTGTTCTATTAGCCGTTAAAGTTACACTTAACAAACCGTCATTACTTTTTTCATCAACTAAAACAGTGTCTAATCGTTTTTTAGTCTCTTCTACTTTTTGTTGGGTTTCTTTAAGTTTACCCATCATTCCCATTAAGTCTCCAAACATTTTAATTTATTTTAAAGTTATATCTGCAAATTTATTAAATTCATTAATTAATATATAAAAACTAATAGTGCTAATACTATTAAATTTTACCTTTGCTGTGTCTTGAAAAACACAAAATAGTATGACTAAACCTAATATTAAACCTCCAATAGCTAAAAAAACTGAAAAAAAATTAATTATTCATAACGATACAAGAATTGATAACTACTATTGGTTAAATCAGCGAGAAAATCAAGACGTTTTAGATTACTTAAGTGCTGAAAATGATTATACTACATCAGTATTAAAACACACAGAACCTTTTCAACAGTCTTTATTTGAAGAGATGAAATCTCGAATCAAAGAAAATGACCAAAGCGTACCTTATAAGCAAAATGGCTATTGGTATATAACTAGATACGAAGAAGGTAAAGATTATCCAATTTACACTAGAAAAAAAGAGAGTTTAGAGGCTGAAGAAGAAATTATGTTTGATTGCAACAAAATGGCAGAAGGACATAGTTATTTTAAGTTAGGAGGCATTTCAATAAGTGCAGATAATACCTTAGCAGCTTTTTCTGTAGATACTGTCAGTAGAAGGCAATACACTATTTATATTAAAAATCTAAGAACAGGAGAAATCTATCAGGATAAAATAGAAAACACTTCTGGAAGTTCGACTTGGGCTAATGATAATAAAACCTTGTTTTATAGTAAAAAAGATAAGGTCACGCTTCGTTCCGATAAAATCTATAAGCATCAATTAAATACAAATGAAAAAGAAGATGTATTAGTTTTTCATGAAAAAGATGAAACTTTTAATACTTATGTATATAAGTCAAAGTCTAAAAAGTATTTAGTAATTGGAAGCTCTAGTACATTGACTACAGAATATAGAATATTAGAAGCGGATAAACCTGATGGTAATTTTAGAATATTTAATAAAAGAACTAGAGATCTTGAATACTCAATAGCACATTTTAATGATAGTTTTTATATAATAACCAATAAAGATGGTGCAACAAATTTTAAGCTTCAAAAAACGAGTGTAAATAATACTAGTGTTGAAAATTGGAAAGACGTCATATCTCACAGAGCTGATGTGTTATTGGAAGATATCGAAATTTTTGAAAACTATTTGGTTTTAAACGAACGCCAAAATGGACTTAACAAATTGCGTATTATAAGCTGGGATAAGACAGAAGATTATTATTTAGATTTTGAAAGCGAAACCTATACTGTTCAAATAGGAAATAACCCAGATTTTGAAAGTCATACGCTTCGTTATGTTTTTAATTCTCTGACAACTCCAAGTTCGGTCATTGATTACAATTTTAAAACCAAACAAAAAGATATTAAAAAACAGCAAGAGGTTTTAGATAAAAATTTCGACAAGGATAATTATACATCTAAACGTGTTTGGGCTACAGCTAGAGATGGAGCTAAAATACCAATGTCTATTGTGCATAGAAAAGACATTGTAATAAATGGTCAAAATCCTGTGCTTCAATATGCATATGGGTCTTATGGATCTACAATAGACCCCTATTTTTCATCTATTCGCTTAAGTCTTTTAGATAGAGGATTTATTTATGTCATTACTCACGTCAGAGGAAGTGAATATTTAGGAAGACCTTGGTATGAAAGTGGAAAGTTGTTAACCAAAATAAATACATTCACAGATTTTATAGATTGTTCAAAATATTTAATTGATAATAAATATACATCAAAAGCGCATTTGTACGCAATGGGTGGAAGTGCTGGTGGATTATTAATGGGAGTAATTATAAATATGAATCCAGAGCTATATAATGGTGTTATTGCTGCAGTTCCTTTTGTGGATGTAGTGACTACAATGCTAGACGATTCTATACCATTAACTACAGGAGAGTATGATGAATGGGGAAATCCTAATGATAAGGACTATTATTTTTATATGAAATCTTATTCGCCTTATGATAATGTTGAAGCAAAAGCCTATCCAAATTTGTTAGTCACCACTGGTTTGCATGATTCTCAAGTGCAATATTGGGAACCAGCAAAATGGGTTGCTAAACTTAGAAATTTAAAAACCGATAACAATTTATTGTTACTAAAAACCGATATGGATACTGGACATGGTGGCGCATCTGGACGTTTTGAAGCCTTAAAAGAAGTAGCATTAGAATATGCTTTTTTATTCAATTTGGAAGGGATAAATAAATAATCAAAAAAAATGCTTATTTTTGCGAGGTTTTGAGTTTTAAAGCCCAAAATAAGTAGCTTTTAAATAGCATTTATGAAAGACAACAAACAAGTTTTTGATAGCGTATTAGACCTTATTGGTCAAACACCAATGATAAAACTAAAAAAAATGACTTCAGGATTTAAAGGGAATTACCTAGCAAAGGTAGAAGCTTTTAATCCAGGACATTCTTCAAAAGATAGAATTGCATTATACATTATTGAACAAGCTGAAAAGCAAGGCATCATCAAACCAGGTGATACCATTATAGAAACCACTTCTGGAAACACAGGATTTAGCATAGCTATGGTTAGTGTAATTAAAGGATATGATTGTATTTTGGCTGTAAGTTCTAAATCATCTGGAGATAAAATTGACATGCTAAAAAATATGGGCGCAAAAGTCTATGTTTGTCCAGCTAATGTTACTGCAGACGACCCAAGGAGTTATTACCAAGTAGCAAAACGATTACATGATGAGATTAAAGGATCTGTTTATATTAATCAATACTTTAATCAGTTAAATATAGACGCACATTACCAATCTACAGGTCCAGAAATATGGAATCAAACCGATGGTAAAATTACGCATTTAGTAGCTTGTAGTGGTACAGGAGGAACAATTTCTGGAACTGCTAAATACTTAAAAGAACAAAATCCAAATATTAAGATTATTGGTGTAGATGCTTACGGTTCTGTACTAAAAAAGTACCACGAAACAAGAGAGTTTGATGATAAAGAAATTTATCCTTATAGAATTGAAGGTTTAGGTAAAAATTTAATTCCTACAGCTACAGATTTTGATACTATAGATGAGTTTGTTAAAGTAACAGATGAGGAAAGTGCACATACTGCAAGAGAAATATCTCAAACAGAAGGATTGTTTGTAGGTTACACCTCAGGAGCAGCAATGCAAGCTATCAAGCAATTAAATGAAAGTGGAGAATTTAAAGAAGATGATAATATTGTTGTGATTTTTCCAGATCATGGGTCAAGGTATATGAGTAAAATTTACAGTGATAAATGGATGAATGAGCAAGGATTTTTTGACAGTAAAAACGAAGCTGCTGCACAAAGTATCCAGTATATAAAATAATAATAACAATAAATATCATTAAAGTTAATCTTAATTTTAATTAAGATTAACTTTTTTGTTGATAATAGATGAACTATTTATTATGCACGTATAGTAAAAATGCCTAATTTTGTAGCATCTAACTAAATTTTAATAGCTTAAGCCAATTATTTTAAACTATAATAGCTTAATAATAGCGTTTTACAATGAAAGATTTATTTGAAAAAATATACAAAGACAAAGGACCATTAGGTAAATGGGCAGCACAAGCAGAAGGTTACTTTGTGTTTCCTAAATTAGAAGGAGAAATTTCTAATAGAATGAAATTTCAAGGAAAAGAGGTTATCACTTGGAGTATAAACGATTATTTAGGATTAGCAAATCACCCTGAAGTTAGAAAAGTTGATGCTGAAGCTGCTGCACAATACGGATCTGCCTACCCTATGGGTGCACGTATGATGTCTGGTCACACAGATTTACACGAGCAATTACAACAGGAACTAGCAGAATTTGTACACAAAGAAGCTGCTTATTTATTAAACTTTGGTTACCAAGGAATGGTATCTACAGTCGATGCATTAGTAGGTAAAGATGATATTATTGTATATGATGTTGATGCACACGCTTGTATTATAGATGGTGTAAGATTACACCATGGTAAACGTTTTACCTACAAGCATAATGATATTGAAAGTTTAGAAAAAAATCTAGAGCGTGCTACTAAAATGGCAGAGCAAACAGGTGGAGGAATACTTGTTATTTCTGAAGGTGTGTTTGGAATGCGAGGAGAACAAGGACGTTTAAAAGAGATTGTAGCATTAAAACAAAAATTTAACTTTAGATTGTTTGTAGATGATGCTCATGGTTTTGGAACTCTTGGTAAAACAGGAGCAGGAGCAGGAGAAGAGCAAGGTGTTCAAGATGATATCGACGTGTATTTTGCAACATTTGCTAAATCTTTAGCAAGTACAGGAGCCTTCATTGCAGCAGATCAAGAAATTATAGATTATTTAAAGTATAACCTACGTTCTCAAATGTTTGCTAAATCATTGCAAATGCAGTTGGTAGTTGGTGCTTTAAAGCGTTTAGATATGTTACGTACCATGCCTGAGTTGAAACAAAACTTATGGAAAATTGTTGATGCGTTACAGTCTGGATTAAAAGATAGAGGGTTTGATATTGGTACCACACAAAGTTGTGTAACTCCTGTATACTTAAATGGTAGTATTCCAGAAGCTATGGCTTTAGTACGTGATTTAAGAGAAAACTACGGGATTTTCTGCTCTATTGTAGTGTACCCTGTTATACCTAAAGGGCTTATTTTACTAAGAATGATTCCTACAGCAACTCACACTCTAGAAGATGTATCAGAAACTTTAGATGCTTTTGATGCTATTAGAGACCGACTAGAAAATGGAACTTACAAGCGTATGTCTGCTGCTTTAATAAAGGCAATGGGAGAATAACGCTTCCACATTACATTTTATAAAAAAATCTGATTCTAATGAATCGGATTTTTTTAGTTCCTATAAAATCGTCTATCCATAAAAAAACTACTTATCCAGTAGCCATTAATTTTAATGGACTTTCTTAACAATTTTTCTAATATTCTAGTATCACCATAAGCTGGATCACTTCTTCTAGTATTTGTTACTATAGAATGTCCATAATAAGTTCTGTGATACGTAAACTCGTCTATACGCATTAATCTACTTTTGTCATAAAACCTTTCGTCATTCCAAGTTCTATATTTAAATTCTAATAATAAATCATAATATCGTTTAACAGCGTAATCTGTGTCTATTGTTGAGAGTGGTTTATCATTAAAAATGTTTTTTGAAACATACCTTAGTAAGTGCTTAGATGGCGCTATTTTTTTAGCAAATAACTTTAAAGCGTCATCATTTTTATCATTTAAAGCATCTATCAATTCTAATTTGAGTGCTTCAAAAGTATCAAAACCATTATGTGGTTGCATAGCAATATTAGGCGTTAAAAACTTTCCATCTTTATTTATAACACGCATTTCTCCATTATAGAATGTTTGAGCTTCATTAGATTCAAAATTAGCTATTTGATCAAATGGTCCTGCGTTTAATGTTTTATCTTCTAAATTGATTAATTTATAATGTTCTCCAGCTTTTGCTTTAAATAAATTATCTAAGCTAATTTTAGTTAAAGCTTTGTACTTAAATGGTATTAATTGATTGCCTTTAAGATCTAAAAGACCAAATTTATTATTCTTTTTAGCAACAAAATTAATTGATTCAATGATATAAGAACTCATAAAGCCAAACTCTATAAACTGATAATCAAAAGGAATAATAGTTTTGTTTTGATGATTTATTACTCCAAATTTATGTCCTTTTTTTGCTATATAATACGTTGCATTATCTGTTTCAAATTTTTGTAAAATTTGGTCATATATTAATGGGATATTTATAGTCAAGTTTGTTTCGTCAATAACTCCAAATTTTTCTCTCATACTTTGGACTAATAAAAATGTTTTACCATTTTCATTAAACGGATTGATAAGTTTGTTTTGGTTATATATATATCCAAAACCTTTAAAACCTTGGTCAAATAATTGTGTTCCTGTCTTCTTATTTATGAATATTGTGGAATTAGTATTAGTCGCATACAAAAGATTACTTTGCTTAGTACTTGTTTCATTGATGGAGTTATACTCGACAGGTAGTATTTGTTTTCCTTGTTTATTGTAAAGTCCTCTTTTATCATCTTTCATCGCTATAAAAAAGTTTGATTTTGGAAATACATATTCAAACTCAACTGGTAAAATAGTTTCACCGTTTTTAGCTATAATACCTTTTTGTTTTCCTATTCTAACTTCATAAAAGTTACTAAATCCACTTTGATAAAAATCATCCATTTCATCATATAATGGAGGGATGATAACTTCCCCTTTGTTATTATACCAACCTACCTTTTTGTTTTTTGAGACCTTAAAACTAGTACTAAGACCATGAACGCTTATATTGTCAAATTCTATTGGCAAAATAATTTCTCCATTATAATTTATAGCTCCTTTTAATTTGTCTTTTGTAAGTATAACAAAGCGTCTTCCACTTGTATAAGTATTGTCATAAATAGTTGGTAACAGTGTTTTACTAGTTTTGAAATAAATACCTTTTTTGTCTTCTTTTGTCAAATTATACAAGTTTCTACCAGAATCAAAAGCTATTTTGTTATATATAGTTGGTAGGATCTCTTTACCTTCGGGAGTTATTAATCCATATTTATCTTCTTTGTAAACGGTTAATAAATTAATGTCATAATTACTTTTATTTAACATCAATTCTGTTTTATTTAACCTCAAGTTTTTCAAATTTTCTGCAATAGCATCAAATTCAAATGGGATAATAATTCCGGATTCACCTAAAACACCGAACTTATTATCTGTTCTAGCAATAATTGCATTTTTATAAACAGAAACTTTACTTAAAGGTGCTTTTAACTTTTTTTCATTTTTATAAATAAAAAAAATGTTTTCATCTTCATCTTTTATTAAGCCAATATTTAGTTCTGGATTACAATACACTATATTGTTGTATTTAACAGATAGGATTTTTTTTCCATCTATATCAAAAGTACCTTGCTTATTGTTTTTGGTGGCTAAAATATAATTGCCAAAATATTTTTTCTCTAATTTATCATATTTTATAGGTATTATTGGATGGAATGTTTTATCAATAACACCATAAAACTGTCCTTTTTTTACAATAAAGCTCTCTTTATTTAGATAATATACTTCATCATAAATGGGCTGTACAACCACTTGTTTATTAACCTTAAATCCAATTTTACCATTTTCTTTGAACTGCCAAATTGTATTTTCGTCCGTTTTGACTTCTTCTATTGGGACTTCCATAAGTTCTTCTTCCATCAATTCCTGATCGCTGCCAATGGTTTGAGCTGTCACTGAAATAATAAAATTGAAACACAATAGCAGCAGGAGATAAGCTCTCATAATTTTTAATTGATTAAAATTGAAGAAAAATGTTTTAAAGCGTCTTTTTGAAAGTACAACGTCTAATGTAAACTTCAGGGTTAAAATGTTTCCATATTTTATGTATGGCTTCATTATCTTCTAATTCTGGAGTACGATAGCACGTTTTGATGTCTTTTTTACGAAATGTATTGTAATATTCATTAAAAATAACAGCATGTACACCTTTATTTTGATATTCTGGATGTACACCTATTAAGTAAAACATAACGTCTTTACTTTCTTTTTTAGCTTTAAGTAACTTTAGAAACCCTAATGGGAAAAGTTTTCCATTAATTTGTTGTAATGCTTCTGCAAATCTTGGCATAACAATAGCAAATGCTACTAATTTATCTTCTTTGTCAACAACAAATTTGATATACTCTGGATTTATAAAACTGATAAATTTTTTCTTAAAATATTCCTTTTGTATATCAGTAATAGCAACAAATGAAGATAACGCAGAATAACTTTCATTAAATAAATCAAACATCATATCTGCATAAGGCATGACTTGTGCTGTTTTTGTAAAAGTTAAAGGTTTAAGTTGATAGCGTCTCTTAATTAATTCTTGTGCTTTAAGGAAAAATTCAGGTTTTACATTGGCAAAAGGAAACCTGCTTTCAGAATATTTTTTTTCAATATCAAAACCTAATGCCTCGTAATGATTGATATAATATGGATGATTGTACCAAGTTATCATATTACCAACTTGCTTATATCCTTCTGTCATTACACCAACTTTATCTAAATTAGAAAACCCAACAGGACCCTCTGTATACTCTAAATTATTGGCTTTTCCTATGTTGTAAACCTCAGTGATTAATGCTTTACTGACGTCTTTGTCATCTATAAAATCAAACCAACCAAAACGCATTTTTTTAATGTTTTGATCTTTAACTTCCAACCAATTAATTATTGCAGCTATTCGACCAACTAGCTTATTATTTTTATAAGCTAAAAATAATGTAGCTTCTGCATCATTAAATATTGGATTTTTACTTTTATTGAAAGTGGCTAATTCTTGACTAACAATAGGAGGTACCCAATATTTGGAATCCTTATAAATTTTAAAAGGGAAAGTAACAAATGCTTTATAATCTGCTTTTGAAACTACTTTTTTGGTTGTAATCATATAAAAAGAAAGGGTTAGTCTTCGTCATCAAAATCTATTACTTGCGATTCTTTTTTACGTTTACCTGAATCCTCAGGATTATCATCAGAATCTTCGTCTTTTTTCTTTTTCTTCTTTTTCTTGTTTGCTTTTCTTTCGTATTCTTCTAAAACGTCAGTGCCATTATCTTGATCTGCTTCGGGATCTTTATGAAAATCCAATCGGTATGACGCTCCAAAATTGACACTAAAAACAGAAGGTGTGTCTTTTGTGTTGAAGGTTAACGCAGTATCTAACTGAAAATTTTTACTCCATAGATAGGCACCTCCAAATCTAAATAGATTATCCGCATAATAATCACTTTTTATACCTTGAGTTTCTCCAAAAAGTACCCACTGTGTGTTTATTGCTTTGGTTAATGTTACTATATATTGAAAATCTGAATAATCAGAACCAATTCTGTCTTTAGCAAAATTCATAACCAAAACCCAACCGCTATTAAAATTATGTTGTGTCGCAACCATTACTTTAGGTGTAAAACCACCTTCATAACTTGGTCTGGTAAATGGATTGGTGTAAGGGATATAAGTGTTATTTTCTGCATCATAATGAGCACCAACATAAACTGCTACCGCAGGAATTAAATAGCTCCATTTAAACTTTCTGTTAGCGTGGTAGCTATATAAGTTTGGTTTTTCCTCACCACGATTCTTGTATGGATCGTATACTAAGTATTTTGCACCTAAAGTTAAATATCTAAAATTAGCACGATCAGTTTCAGAGGGGAAAGATGCAGAACGATTATCTGTAAATGTATCATTTTGATAAGTGCCTTCAACATTTAATTCTAATTGTTCCCAAACTAAACCATATCTAACAGCAAAATCAATTCCAAATCCTGAAGCTTCGTTTTTTAGTGGTGTATGCTCTTCTTTTACAATGTATGGACCAGCTTCAAACTGTACTACATTTTTTCCGACAGAAAAAGCACTTCTAGATACACCAGGTCTGTTAGAATTAATAACTTCTGTATATTGTGCTGTAGCTGTAAAACCAACTAAAAGTAGGAGGTAGTGTAATATTGTTTTTGGGTTAAGCATAATTTAATGTTTGAAGTCAAATATAAGATTTTATATTTTTTTTAAGTATTTAAAACTTAATTTAAAAATGAAGTATTGTATTTTTGTTATACAGTTAAATATATAATTAAATTAATATATGGGTTTATTAAGAACCATACTTATAATTGCCTTAATTTATTACGGTATAAAAATCTTATCACGATTATTTGCTCCAATGCTTTTTAAGTATGCAGCAAAAAAGGCTGAAGAACGTTTTGGTGGTGCCTTCAACCAACACAGACAAGAGCCTATCCAAAAAGAGGGTGAAATATCCATAGACAAAATGCCTGAAAATAAATCTTCAAATAAAAATGTTGGTGAGTATGTAGATTACGAAGAAATTGAGTAATTTTCAACCTCACAGTTTTTAAAGATATTTATGCAATTTTCGTTTAAAAAAATCATACCACATGTTATTATTTTGGTAGGATTTATTATCTGCTCTCTAGCTTATTTTAGCCCAGTTTTACAAGGTAAAGTTATTTTCCAGAGTGATATTGTTCACTACACTGGAATGGCTAAGCAACAAAAAGATTTTAGAGCTAATACAGGAGAAGAAACATATTGGACCAATAGTGCGTTTGGAGGTATGCCTACCTATCAATTAGGTGCTAAGTATCCACACAATTACATTAAAAAGTTAGATTTAACGCTTCGATTTTTACCTAGGCCTGCAGATTATCTGTTTCTCTATTTTTTAGGCTTTTATGTACTGTTATTAGTACTTAAAGTAGATTGGAAACTGGCTGGATTGGGTGCTTTGGCATTTGGATTTTCTACCTATCTCATAATAATTTTGGGCGTAGGACATAATAGCAAAGCGCATGCAATTGCTTATATGCCTTTAGTCTTAAGTGGTATTTTACTCACCTTTAGAGGTAAATACCTAGCTGGTTTTTTATTAACAGCAGTAGCTATGGGATTAGAGTTGGTAGCTAATCACTTTCAAATGACTTACTATCTAATGTTACTTGTTTTGGTGTTAGGTGCCTCTTATTTGATTGATGCTTATAGAAAGAAAATGTTACCACATTTTTTTAAATCGGTTGGAATTTTAAGTGCAGCAGTACTATTAGCTATTGGTTTAAATGCTACTAATATTTTAGCCACTCAAGACTACGTTAAAGAGAGTACACGAGGTAAAAGCGAGTTGACTATTAATGCAGATGGTAGTCCACGTGAAAATACAGATGGACTTAGCAAAGATTATATTACAGAATACAGTTACGGATTACTAGAAACTTTTAATTTATACATTCCAAGATTTTTAGGAGGTGGAAGTGGAGAAGATGTAGGAGAAAATTCTGCGATGTATGACTTTTTTGTAAAACAAGGTGTATCACCTGTAGAGGCTAGAGAGTATACAAAAGGATTACCAACCTATTGGGGAAATCAAACTATAGTTGAAGCACCAGCTTACATTGGTGCAGTGGTCATTTTCTTATTTGTTTTAGGGTTGTTTTTAGTTAGAGGACGTCTAAAATGGTGGTTAGTTGGTGGTACTATTCTGTCCTTATTACTTTCCTATGGAAAAAATTTAGAGTTTTTAACCGATTTCTTCATTAATTACATTCCGCTTTACAACAAGTTTAGAGCAGTAAGTTCTATACAAGTGATTTTAGAATTATGTATTCCTGTATTAGCTGTATTTGCTTTAGTTAGATTGTTTAATGATGTTGTTAAAACTGAAGAAAAAATAAATGCTTTAAAATATACAGTTGCCATTACATGTGGATTAGCAATTTTGTTTTTATTTGGGAGATTTACTGGAATTATTGATTTTGTAGGAGGTACAGATGGAAGAATTAGAGACAGTTATGGTCAGCCTTTTTTAGATGCCTTAAGAGACGATAGAGCAAGTTTATTTACTACTGATACTTTAAGAACATTGTTTTTTGTGCTTTTAGCTGCTGGAGTAATTTATTTCTTTTTGAAGGCAAAGTTGTCAGAAACTAAAGTCGTCATAATAATAGGATTACTTATAGTTGTCGATTTGGTTAGTGTTAACAAACGCTATGTTAATAATGATGATTTTGTGTCAAAACTAACGATGCAAAAACCGTATCAGCCTAATCAAGCCGATTTACAAATCTTAAAGGACAATTCTATTTTTAGAGTATACGACTTGACCTCTGGAGCTGCAAAAGCGAGCTATTATCATAATGCATTAGGTGGTTACCATGCAGCTAAACCTAAACGTTTCCAAGATTTATACGAGTTTTATATCTCTAGAAATAACATTAATGTACTAAATATGCTTAACGCAAAATACATTATTGGAGAAGGTGAAGATGGTCAACCCTTTCCATATGTTAATAACGATGCCAATGGAAATACTTGGTTTATAGAAAATTTATTAAGTTTTGATTCTGCTGACGAAGAAATTAAGTCATTAGATACACTATCTAATAAAAAAGTTGCGGTGTATTCAAAATCAGCAAAAACTAAGATCAATCTTCCTAATACTTTTAAAAAGGATTCACTTTCAACCATAAAAGTTGTTGATTACAAACCAAATTACATAAAATACGAATCTGAAAACACAAACGATGGATTTGCAGTGTTTTCTGAGATGTATTATGGTAGTGGATGGAATGCTTACATTGATGGTGATTTAAGACCTCATATAAAAGTTAATTACGCTTTAAGAGGAATGGAAGTCCCAAAAGGTAAGCATACCATAGAGTTTAAATTTGAGCCTGAAGTAGTCAAAACAGGAAGTACAATTGCTTTAGCAAGTTCTATTCTTCTTGGACTATTGGTGCTAAGTGGTTTGTTTTTTGGTTTCAAAAGTTTAAAACAAACTCAAAAAGATTAATATTTCATGGCTTAATTTCCGCGAAAGCGATATTGTAATGAATAAAAAAAAAGTACTCATTATTACATATTATTGGCCACCAGCTGGAGGTCCAGGAGTACAACGTTGGCTTAAATTTGTAAAATACCTTCCAGAGTTTGGTGTAGAGCCTATTGTGTATTGTCCCTCTAATGCTAATTACCCAATTATAGATCAATCTTTGCTAAACGAAGTACCTTCGGTTACTATAATTAAACAACCGATAACAGAACCTTATAAGTTAGCACAACTATTTTCTAAAAAAAGTAAAACGATTAGTAAAGGGATAATTGCGCAGAAAGAAAAACAAAATTTATTAGAGCGCTTAATGCTATATGTAAGAGGAAACTTTTTTATTCCAGACGCTAGAAAAAAATGGGTAAAACCATCTGTTAGATATTTGTCAACTTATATGTCTGATTTTAATATAGATACTGTTATTACTAGTGGTCCGCCACATAGCATACATTTAATTGGATTAAAATTACAAGAAAAATTAGGTGTGACTTGGCTTGCAGATTTTAGAGATCCTTGGACAAGTATTGGCTACCATAAACAATTAAAATTAAATAAAGCCTCTAAAGCAAAACACAAAAATTTAGAGAAGCAAGTGCTAAATAATGCAGATCAAATAATTGTTACTAGTCCTAGCACTAAGTCAGAATTTGAAGATATTACCAATAGACCTATCCACGTTATTACTAATGGTTATGATTCTGAATTAGTAAATGTAAAAGAATTAGATAGCAAATTTACATTGTCACATATTGGGTCTTTATTATCTAAAAGAAACCCAGAAGTACTTTGGAAAGTTTTACAAGATTTAGTTGAAAATGATAAAGATATTGCTGCTCAATTTCAATTAAATTTGGTGGGTGAAGTAGGAGAAGAAGTTATACAGTCTATTAAAAATAATAATTTAATTAATTATTTAAATAGAATAGGTTATGTTTCACACAATGAAGCAGTTAAATTTCAAAAAAAATCACAACTATTATTGTTAATTGAGATAGATTCTGAAGATACTAAAGCTATCATACCAGGAAAATTATTTGAATATATGGTGTCTAACAGGCCAATAATTGCAATTGGACCTAAAGGAGCAGATGTTGCTTCTATTATAAAAGAAACCAATACAGGACAGTATTTTAATTATGATAATTACGAGGGAATAAAACAGATTATTCTTCATCATTTTGAAAGTTATAAGCAAGGCAACTTGAAAACCAATCCTATTGGACTTCAACAATATTCTAGAAAGCAATTAACAAAATCTTTAGCAGAATTAATAAATCCTTCCTAAATTAGAATTTTAAATCCTTTTTAAATGTTATGGGAATAGTTATTAACCAATCTATCAAAAACACTGTAATAACTTACATTGGTTTTGCTATTGGAGCTATTAACGTCATTTTTTTATATACCAAATTTTTAAGTGAAGCTTATTTTGGATTAATCACATTTATCTTATCTACAGCAAATATATTAATGCCATTAATGGCATTTGGTACGCATAATACCATTGTTAAATTTTATTCTGCTTTTAAAACTAGACAGTCTCAAAATGGGTTTTTAACATTAATGTTAATATTACCGCTTGTAATAATTATACCTGCTGGTTTAATTACACATGTTGCCTATGATACTATTTCTAATTGGCTGGCAAAAGAAAATATCGTAATTAAAGATTACACTTGGTTAATCTACATTTGCGCTATAATGTTTGCTTACTTTGAGGTTTTTTATGCTTGGAGTAGAGTACAATTGCAAAGTGTGTTTGGTAATTTTATGAAAGAGGTATTTCATAGAGTTTGCATAACTATTTTACTACTATTACTTCATTTTGGATATTTAAATGTAGAGCAACTCATTTATGGAATTGTAATCGTGTATGTATTCAGAACATTTATAATGAAACTCTACGCATTTAGCTTGAGACTACCAGTTTTAAAATGGTCAAAAATCCCTAATCTACAATCAGTTTTAAAATATTCTGCATTAATTATTATTGCAGGTTCTATTGCTAATATCATATTAGAGATAGACAAATTTATGTTAGGTCAATTTAAAGCACTAAATAATGTTGCTTACTACGGTGTGGCAATATATATAGCGACCGTTATAGGTGTTCCTGCAAGGTCTATGCACTTAATAACGCATCCATTGACTGCTAAATTATTAAATGATAAAGATAAATTTGGTTTAAAATCACTATACCAAAAAAGCTCACTTAATTTATTTATCATCAGCGGTTTTATTTTTTTGTGTATCATTATTAACATCAACCAATTATACTTACTTATACCACAAAATTATAGTGATGGGTTTACGGTAGTATTAGTCATTGGTTTAGCCAAGTTATTTGATAACCTTTTAGGTAATAATAATGCCATTTTGTTTAACAGCGATTATTACAGAATTGTACTTGTATTTGGTGTGGTTTTAGCTGTTATGACTGTAGTTTTGAATTTTTTATTGATACCAAAATTTGGTATCAATGGTGCAGCCTATGCAAGTTGTATTACCATATTTGTTTACAATACTATTAAGCTGATGTTTGTCTACAATAAATTTAATATACAACCTTTTACTTTAAGTACAATTAAGACCATGTTGCTTATAACTTTTTGTGGCTTATTATTATTTTATTGGGAATTTCCTTTTCATCCTATTATAAATATTGGCTTAAAAAGTATGATTTTAATATTTATTTATGGATGGTCTGTTTATAAGTTTAATTTATCTGAAGATATTACTAGTATATTAAAACGTTTTATTCCATAAAAAAACCTACAGCAATTGTTTTAGGGCAAACAACCGTTGTAGGTTTTGACTAATCAACTAAAATAGTTGTTTATTGTCTTCTTGATCTTGTACTTCTTGAATTAGAAGATGATGACCTAGATTTGTTTACTTTGTCTGTGCTTCTAGATCTACTAGCCTGAGGCTTACTATTTGTTCTGTTAGATCTATTACTAACTGTACTTCTAGTTCTAGGCTTAGATGTCGTAGCTTGATTATTTCTACTGGTTCTAGGCGCACTGTTAACGGTTCTATTACTTCGTGTTTTAGGTTTAGTTACCGTATTGTTTCTAGAAGTTCTAGGTTTGGTATTAGCATTACTATTACCTCTAGATCTAGGTTTACTAGTAGTTGTACTGTTTCCTCTAGTTCTTGGTGTACTATTAATGGTACCGTTGTTTCTAGTTTTGGGTTTTACAGTATTATTACCTCTATTTCGCGGTGTGCTATTAACACCAGTATTGTTTCTAGATCTAGGTTTACTGTTTACAGTACTATTTCCTCTAGTTCTAGGCGTAGAGTTTGTTGCTGTTGTACCTCTTTTTCTAGGTTTTGCAGCAGTAGTACTATTTCCCCTTGTACGAGGTGTACTGTTAACTCTAGGTTTTCTACCTTCGGTTCTAGATGCTAAAGCTCTGTTTCTCTTTATAATGTTACCTCTTCTACTAGCTACTGCAGTTCTACGTCTAAAGTTATTTACGTAAGGTCTATCAAATCTATATCTAATAGGTGTATAGAATTGTCTATAAGGTGTAGAATATAATACACAGTAGTTTACAGGTGGAATAACGTAATATGAGTGCCAAGGTCTAAACACATAAGCTCTGTTATATATGTTTATAAATCCAGTACAGTGAGAAAAACGGTTGTAACGGTTGTAGTGTACATAAAGTCCACCAACACGACTAACATAACCTCGAGTGTTGTAGTTTATAAATACGTTACCTACTTGAGTTACACGACCATAATAATCATAATATACTGGAGTGTTTTCAACTTGAATAACAGCACCAAACTCATCATACTGCACGTAAGCACCATAATCGTAACCCGTGTTAAAGCTAATACTTGTGTTTCGGTTTCTTATTGATACGTTTACATTAGGTCCATAATTTGGCATGTAAAAATCAAATTGACCATCTGGAAAAACAGAAAACTCAATGCCATCTTCTACAAAAATAAAAGTATTGCCATACCCTCTAATGTAAGAGTTGTTAATGATACCATCGTCTAGAGTAGTATTTGTGTCTGCATTAACAGAAAACCCACTAAGGAGAATTGCTGATAATAAAAGGAATAAATGTTTCATAACTAAATGTTTTAAGATTGAACAATTACTTAATTACAAGCATCGTGCCAAACTACGAAAACGTTGTAGTGACAAGAGTTTTCGTAGTTTAATATTTCATAAAATAAAAAAGTCCAATAAACAATCTGCTTATTGGACTTTAATTTGAGGCAAAACTTATTTGTCTCTGCTGTAGTTTTTCAACTTAGGCTTCTTAATTTTCTTGCCTTTTCTATAATAGTAATAGTCATCATTATCATTGTAATCAAAATCAAAGTCGTCATCATAGTCATTATGGTTATGTCCACCTATATGATCGGCGTCACATACTGTATTTCCACAAAAACCACAATTAGCATTATATCTGTTAACATGACCTTTAACTTTAATTAATTTTCCACGCTTATTGTATTTTAAACGCATACCACCAATTTGATTGACTAGACCTCTTTTATTATAACCAATGTATACTGAACCAACACGTTTAATTTGATCAAATCGGTTATAATTTAAAAACACATTACCTATACGTCTAACTTTTCCACTTCTGTCGTGTAAAATAATCATACCTCTATCTCTTGGATTAGAAAAGGTAACTTGTGTTCCTGGTGCACCAAAGGTTGCATTTATGGATCTACGTCTTGTAGTATTACGTCTGTAATAATTATCACCTTGTGTATAATCTAGTTGTGTGTTAAAATCAAAGCTTCCGTCAGGAAAGATTAAAAATTCTACACCACGCTCTACAAACAAGATTGGTTGCACAAAATGATTTCTGTTTGATACTAAATCTTCACCTTGCGATGCAGATTTAACTTCTGCTGTTACGGTTGTTAATCCCATTAACAAACCTGTAAATAATAGTACTAATTTTTTCATAGTATTAAGGATTTAGATTTTGCCTACTAATTAAGCGTTTCGGCTATCGCTATTTTGATGAAATAGTTTCAATAGCTGTGCCAAACTTGTAAAGTGTTGATTTTGTTGGTGGTTTGAAGTGTGTAGAGAAGACTAATAATTTATACTTTCCAAATAGGAACATTTAAAAAAGTACTTAATGTATTAGTGTCTTTAGTTATGATATCTAATTTAGCATAATCAATTAAATTGATTCTAAATCCATTCTGTAAAACTAAATTGACTTCGTAACTTATATATTCATTTTCATTAGATTCTCCATTTGGGACTAATTCACCTAAAATTTGTAGGGCAACAATATCTTTAAAATGAGCACTCTTCTTTTTGTGATTAGTATTAAAACTTCTGTAAAATCTATTAATGGATGTATCAAATTTTATTGGAATACATAAAAAGTAAATAACATAGATGCCAACAATAAAAAATAGAGTAGCAATTCCGGTCATTATATAACTTTCTTTTAAAATTGAAAAGGAATTAGTAGTTACTATTTTAAAAATGGCATAACCAACTAATAATAAACCAATTAAAAACATTAATAAATAGGCTGAAACTAACAGAAGAGTAGGTTTATAGGCATAACCGTCTTTTACCTTTTGTAATCGATGCGTGACAATATTAGAGCCACTACTTCTTAAAGGTTTGGTTGACACATTGTTTTTTATATCTTCAATACTAAAGTCTTCCATTATAGATAATTAACAGTAATTAGTAGAAGATTAAATAAATATGTTACAACTTTTCTTTTAAATATTGACTAGTCACACTAGTTTTAACTTTAATAACTTCTTCTGGAGTACCAAAAGCTACAAGTTGCCCACCATTTTCACCTCCTTCTGGACCTAAATCTATAATGTGATCTGCACATTTAATGAGTTCTAAATTGTGCTCGACAACAATAATAGAATGGCCTTTAGCAATTAACGCATAAAAGGATTTTAATAATTTCTGGATGTCATGAAAATGTAATCCAGTTGTTGGTTCATCAAAAATGAATAATGTTTTGTCTTTTGTGTTTCCTTTACCTAAGAAAGTAGCCAGTTTTATACGCTGAGCTTCACCACCAGACAGGGTAGAAGAGCTTTGCCCTAATGTTACATAACCTAAACCTACATCTTGTAGCGGTTGTAGTTTGTTCTTAATTTTACTTGCACCATTATTATCAAAAAAAGTAATTGCATCATCAATAGTGAGGTTTAAAATATCATCAATATTTTTATCTGCAAATGTAACTTCTAGAACTTCTTTTTTAAATCGTTTGCCTTTACAAGTCTCACATTCTAAATGGACATCTGCCATAAATTGCATTTCTATAGTCACTTCACCTTCACCTTTACAGGTTTCGCAACGTCCACCATCCACATTAAAGCTAAAGTGTTTAGCAGCATAATTACGGATTGTGCTTAGCTTTTGCTTAGCATACAACGCTCTAATATCGTCATAAGCTTTAACGTAAGTTACTGGATTAGATCGTGATGAACGACCAATTGGATTTTGATCAATAAATTCAATATTTTGAATATTACTAAAGTTTCCTTTTAACTCGGTAAATTGCCCAGCTTTATCACTAAATCCAGTTAGTTGCTTTTGTATAGCAGGATATAATATTTTTTTAACTAAAGTACTTTTACCACTACCAGAAACACCTGTAATAACGGTCAACATTTCTAAAGGAAAGCTAACATCAATATTTTTTAAGTTATTTTCTCTAGCTCCAATAACATCAACACTATATTTACTAGTTCGACGTTTTTTAGGGACTTCTATTTTGAGAGTTTCATTTAAGTATTGCGCAGTTAAAGACTTTGATTTTAAAATATCTTTATATGTGCCTGTTGCAACGACTTCACCACCAAATGTTCCAGCTTCTGGACCAATATCTATAATTTGATCGGCTTCTTTCATGATGTCTTCATCATGCTCTACAACTATAACTGTATTACCTAAGTCGCGTAAGGACTGTAAGACTTTAATTAAACGCTCTGTGTCTTTAGGGTGTAATCCAATACTAGGTTCATCAAGAATATACATAGAACCTACTAAGCTACTTCCTAAAGATGTGGCTAAATTTATACGCTGACTCTCACCACCAGATAATGTGTTCGATTTTCTGTTTAGAGTTAAATAGTCCAACCCAACGTTATGTAAGAAGCTTAATCTGTTTTTGATTTCAACTAGTAAGCGCTCTGCAATTTTGGTGTCGTAATCATTTAATTCTAGTTGGTTAAAGAAGTTAGCTAACTTGTTTAATGGTAATTCTACTAAATCTGTTATAGTTGCATTTCCAATTTTCACGTAATTAGCTTCTTTGCGTAAGCGCTTACCATTACAGGTTTTGCATTTTGTTTTTCCTCTATAACGTGATAGCATCACACGGTTTTGAATCTTGTAGGCTTTACTTTCAAGCTCAGCGAAAAAGCTATTCAATCCTTCAAAATATTGGTTTCCATTCCAAATTAAGTTTTTGTGCTCATCACTCAACTCAAAATACGGTTTATGAATAGGAAAATCAAACTTATGAGAATTATTCACCAATTGATCTCTGTACCAACTCATGCTTTCTCCTCTCCAAGGGAATATAGCATTTTCATACACTGAAAGTGCTGTGTTTGGGATCACTAAATCATCATCAATACCAATAACATCACCATAACCTTCACATTTAGGACAAGCTCCATAAGGATTATTAAAACTAAATAAATGTACATTTGGCTCTAGAAAGTCGATACTATCCAGCTCAAATTTATTACTAAAATGTCTAATTGTGTTGTCCGCTAATGTTTCAATGAAACAATTTCCTTTACCTTCATAAAAAGCAGTTTGAACAGCATCTGCTAGTCTGTTGTAAAAATCTTCATCATTTTTAGTGACAATTCTATCCACAACTAAAAATAAATCTTTAGCATGTTTTAAACTGTTAGCTTCATCTAAGCGGATAACTTTGTTATTAGCTTTAACCCTTGCATAACCTTGTGCATTTAAGGCTTTAAGTTTGTCTTGCAATTCTCGACCTTCCTCTAAAATTATTGGTGATAACAGTAATAATTTTTCGCCTTCAGCTAAGGTTTTAATATAATTTAAAACATCAGTAACCGTATCTTTTCTAACCTCTTGGCCAGAAATAGGAGAGTAAGTATGTCCAATTCTTGCAAATAGTAGTTTTAAATAATCATAAATCTCTGTAGTGGTTCCAACCGTGGATCTTGGATTGGTGCTATTTACTTTCTGTTCAATAGCTATTGCTGGTGCAATTCCCTTAATATAATCTACCTTGGGTTTGTTTAATCGTCCTAGAAACTGTCTAGCATAACTGGATAAGCTTTCTACATAACGTCTTTGTCCTTCAGCATATAAGGTATCGAAAGCCAAACTTGATTTTCCAGAACCAGATAATCCTGTAATAACAACTAATTTTCTTCTAGGAATAACAACATCTATATTTTTAAGATTGTGCAATTTTGCACCTTTAATAATAATGTTCTCTTTTGGATTTACTTCGGAAAGCGTGGTACTCATAGTTGTTTTTAGAAATAAGAATGCAAAGATAACACAACTTGATCACCTTTTAAAACAGATTATTGTGCAATAAAATGTTAAAACTTCAGTTTTTTTTTGCTTTTTCGGAATGATTGTTGTTATATTTGGAACATATCAATAACCTAATTAAGCTTTTTGCCTATAGTAAAACATTACTTTTTAATTTATAAACCCCAAGCCAAAACCTGTTTTTGGTGCTTTAAAAGTAATGATTATGCAAAAAGAAACAATCACAGACGCTGTTCTAGTAAGTAACTATATCAAAGGTGATGAAACTGCTTTAGAAGTTTTAATTACTAGACACAAACAACGTATTTACAGTTTTATTTATTCAAAAGTTTACGACAGAGATGTCACTGAAGATGTTTTTCAGGACACTTTTATCAAGGTTATTCGTACCTTAAAACGAGGAAAATATAACGAAGAGGGTAAATTTTTACCTTGGGTTATGCGTATTGCACATAATTTAGTCATTGACTATTTTAGAAAGAATAAAAGAATGCCAAAATTTGATAATTCTGGCGAGTTTAACATCTTTTCGGTAATTAGTGATAGTTCATTAAATGCTGAAAAAACTATGGTAAAAGAACAAGTTGAAGCAGATGTACGTCGATTGATTGAAGAATTACCAGAAGACCAAAAAGAAGTTTTAATGATGCGTATGTACAATGATATGAGTTTTAAAGAAATCTCAGAGCGTACAGGTGTTAGTATCAATACTGCATTGGGACGTATGCGTTATGCTTTAATAAACATGAGAAAGGTGATTGAAAAACATAATATTGTATTAACTAATTAGTGATACAATAAAGTAAAAGTTAGCTCGTTATCTGTGTAAACCTTAAACACAAATAAATGGCAAAAATTTACTCTAAACATTCGAAAACCCCTAAAAAACAAGATTTTAAATTGAATCCCAAAGATGAAACAGTAAGTTTTATTCTTAATTACTCTAAGGCTTTAAGTGTTATAAATTATAAAAATTTGAAGTTTGAAGCACTTCAAAACTAAACTTTGAAACGTCCTAATGATAATTAGGACGTTTTTTATTTATAATACGCTTTTAAAACAGAAGCTCTACCAATGGTTTTAGTAATTATATCTTTTTCTAAATCCCAACCTCTAGCTGGAGAGTATTCACGACCATACCAAATAATTTGAAGATGAAGGTCATTCCATAAATCTTTTGGAAATAAGCGTTTAGCATCTTTTTCTGTTTGTTGTACGTTTTTTCCATTACTTAAATTCCAACGATACATCAATCTGTGTATATGTGTATCTACAGGAAATGCAGGTACACCAAAAGCTTGACTCATAACAACACTAGCAGTTTTGTGTCCAACAGCTGGTAAAGCTTCTAAAGCTTCAAACGATTGTGGGACTTTACCATCATGCTTATCAATTAAAATATGAGACAAGCCATAAATACCCTTACTTTTCATAGGTGACAAGCCACAAGGCCTTATAATGTCTTTGATTTCCTCTTGACTCATTTTAATCATGTCATGAGGATTGTCCGCTTTTGCAAATAATAATGGTGTGATTTGATTTACTCTAACGTCAGTACACTGCGCAGATAATAACACAGCAACTAATAAGGTGTAAGGATCTTTATGGTCTAACGGAATTGGGATTTCTGGGTATAAGCGATTTAACGTATTTATAACAAAATCTACCTTTTCTTGCTTAGTCATTAGTCGTATTTTTGAGAGGTAATCAATTAAAATCAAAATTACGACTATGAATACATTAAAGCAAGGTGATACAGTACCAAATTTTACAGTTAATGATCAAGACGGAAACCCAGTATCATTATCAGATTATAAAGGAAAAAAATTAGTAGTTTTTTTCTATCCTAAAGCAAGCACACCAGGTTGTACTGCTGAAGCTTGTAATTTAACAGACAATTACAAAGCATTACAAGATAAAGGCTATGAAATTTTAGGAGTAAGTGCAGATTCTGAAAAACGCCAAGCTAATTTTAAAGCTAAATACAATTTTCCGTTTCCACTTTTAGCAGATGAAAACAAAGAGGTTATCAATGCGTTTGGTGTTTGGGGTTTAAAAAAGTTTATGGGTAGAGAATATGATGGAATCCACCGTAAAACATTTTTAGTGGATGAAAAAGGTGTAGTAGCTCATGTTATAGATAAGGTAAAAACAAAAGACCATGCTGCACAAATTTTAGCACTTTAATAAGTAATTAAATTTTAATAGTAATTAAAAAAGTTTAAATTAGCATTAACTAAACTAAATTAACCCTTACATATGAAAAAAATGATTTCGCTAGTATTTATAGCTTTTTTATCTATAAATGCTTTTGCACAAGATGACATGATGGAAGAAGAGACACCAAAGACTGATGACGTAAGATTAGGTGTAAATATTGGTACTACGTCTGGAGATGAAATGTCTAGGGACCGATTTTCTACAAATTTTACTGTTGATTTTACTTATTTATTACCAGTAACTAGCAACTTAAAAGTTGGTGGTCATTTGGCTTATACTAGATTAGCAATAAATGATAACAAAACTATAAGTACTGAATTTGATGAAGGATTTTTATCTTTTAGTGGTACATTTAGATTATATAATGATTCTGGAAAATTTTTCATAGGAAGTGACTTTGGCTATGGTTATGGTTTGGAAGATGGTGGTTTTTTATATAGACCAAGAGTCGGTTTTCAAATTTCAGAATGCTCTGGATTAAACATATCGTACATAGACTTAAACGACACTGTTAAGTATAATGCTGTAACCATTGGTTATGAATTTATTTTCTAATAACCATTTGCATATAAATTAAAAAAGCGACCTAACGGGTCGCTTTTTTATATGATAAAATCGAGATTACTCGGTTTCTTCCATAGTATGATAAACGTTTTGCACATCATCATCTTCCTCTAATTTTTCTAAGAGTTTTTCTACATCTGCAGCTTGTTCTGGAGTTAGTGGTTTAGTGACTTGCGGAATACGCTCAAAACCAGAAGATAATATTTCAATCTCACGACGCTCTAATTCTGCTTGTATAGCACCGAAACTCTCAAAAGGCGCATAAATTAAAATACCATCATCATCAACAAATACTTCTTCAGCACCAAAATCTATAAATTCTAATTCTAATTCTTCTGCATCTAATCCTTCTGCATTAACTCTAAAATTACAGGTGTGATCAAACATAAATACTACAGATCCTGAAGTACCTAAACTACCATCACATTTATTAAAATAGCTTCTAACATTTGCAACAGTACGTGTGTTGTTATCTGTAGCAGTCTCTACTAATACCGCAATTCCATGTGGAGCATAGCCTTCAAAAATTACTTCTTTAAAATCGCCTTGACTTTTATCGCTTGCTTTTTTTATAGCACGCTCTACATTATCCTTAGGCATATTTACCGCTTTGGCATTTTGTATGACAGCTCTTAAACGCGAGTTACTAGCTGGATCTGGTCCACCTTCTTTAACTGCCATTACAATATCTTTTCCAATACGTGTAAATGCCTTGCTCATTGCAGACCAACGCTTCATTTTACGTGCTTTTCTAAACTCAAAAGCTCTTCCCATAATTAGTTTGTTATATTTTTATTTGTGTCACAAATTTAAAAAAATAAGTGAATTTAATATGCTATTCTTCGTCCTCTTCAACAATATGTTCTATTGCTAATGCTAGCTTGAAATCTTTCTCTGTAACACCACCTGCATCATGTGTGGTTATGGATATTTTAAGTACATTATACTCGTTAGTCCATTCTGGATGATGGTTTAGTGCTTCACACTCAAAAGCCATTCTGCTCATAGCGCTAAAGCAATCTTTAAAGTTTCCAAATTCAAACTCAGCGTGTATCGCGTTATCATAGTATTCCCATTCTGGTAATCTTAATAAGCGTTGTTCAATTTCTGTTTGTGTAAGTTTTGACATGTTTTTTTATTTAAAAATAAGGAATTTAAACTTCTAATTCATTTAAAATATCTTGACTTAATAATTGCAAATGTTTTGGAAGCTTATTTTCTTTTGGTAATACTGCTAGATATCTATCGTCGTTAGTAGTAAATACTTGCTTAAATAAAGGGTTTTTTATACCAAGTGATAAAATAATTTCTCTTATAAAATCGTCGTGATGTACCAAATCTTGACTCCCTAAATGATAAATACCAGTTTTATTTCTGTTTATCATATAATGAATTTGTTGCGTGACTTTAGAGTCTGTAGTCACATTCATTATTAAATTAGGAAACACCTCTATAGGTAGTTTTTCTCTTAAATGAAGCTTAATTTCTTGTAATCTTGGTGATTGTGCGCCAAAAACCATTGGTAGTCTAATAATGGCTACATGTGCTTTTGGCAAGCGTAACAGCATGTTTTCAATTTTGATTTTAAAATGCCCATACATACTGTGACTTAATGTTTTATCATCTTCATAACTCGGGAATTTACTATACGCATCAAACACATTAGCAGACGACAAGAAAAATAATTTACTATTGGTTGCTAAGATATATTCAGCAATATGATAATGCGCAATCACCTGTGCCGAAAAATTACCACGAATAGCAGAAATAATAATGGTAGGTTTGACAATATCTAAGATTTCAAAAATATCGTCTTCTTCAATGTTATATTGAAAATAATGTTGGTTCTTACTAAAGGCACGATTATCTCTACAATAGGTACCAAACGTTCTAAAATAACCACAGAGTTCTTTATAGATGGCTTGACCTAAAAACCCACTGGCTCCAAGAATAAGTATACGATGTTTGTTATCTTTTTTCTTCCTCATTAATCTTTACTTCTCAAAAAGAATACCATATTTACCCTTTATAAAATGGTAACTTAACAACCGTTGCTGGAACTGCGTTTTTACGAATCTGGATATTTATTTTACTGTTAACATCTGCAAAAACAGTTGGCACATACCCTAAGCCAATACCTTTATTCAACATTGGTGACATGGTGCCAGAAGTAACCTCTCCAATTTTTTTACCTTGTCCATCTACAATATCATACCCTTGTCTTGGGATGCCACGCTCATCCAGCTCGAAAGCGACTAACTTACGGTCAACACCACGACGTTTTTGGTCTTCTAATGCTTCACTATTGGTAAATGGTTTAGTAAACTTTGTAATCCAACCTAAACCAGCTTCAAGAGGTGAAGTAGTATCGTCAATATCATTACCATACAAGCAGTAACCCATTTCTAAACGTAAAGTATCACGTGCAGCCAAACCTATTGGTTTTGCTCCAGCGTCTACCACTTTATCCCAAATTTGTTTAACCTCATTGTTTTTACAATAGATTTCAAAACCACCACTACCTGTGTAACCTGTTGCTGAGATGATTACGTGTTCTATACCAGCAAAATCTCCAACTTCAAAATTATAAAACTTGATAGCAGACAAATCTAAACTGGATAAAGCTTGCATTTTTTGTACTGCATTAGGACCTTGTATAGCAAGTAAGGAGTAGTCTTCGGACAAATCGCGCATCTCTGCACCAACAGTGTTTTTAGAGCTAATCCAGTTCCAATCCTTTTCTATATTACTAGCATTAACCACTAAAAGGTATTGCTCTTCTTTAATTTTATAAATAATTAAGTCGTCCACAATTCCACCAGTATCATTAGGTAAACAACTATACTGTGCCTTACCAACGGTTAGTTTTGACGCATCGTTACTAGATATGCTTTGTATTAAGTCTAACGCATGTGGTCCAGAGATTAAAAATTCTCCCATATGACTAACATCAAAGACACCACAATCTGTTCTAACTGCTTCGTGTTCTATGTTAACACCATCATACTGTACAGGCATATTGTAACCTGCAAATGGGACCATTTTTGCACCAAGTGCTTCGTGAGTTGCTGTTAACGCTGTATTTTTCATTAAATATATTTTTGTTTTACCGTCAAGCGGAAATTTTGTAAAATTTAGTCAAACAAAAGTATTGAAAAATATTGAGTTGATTTAAGGAAAGAAAATAATAAAAGGTGAAAGTTATTTTTAGTCAATAAAACGAAAAATATCTAAAGTTTTATTGAATAAAAATTTTGATGTTTTGAATAAAAACTAACGTTGTTGTATATGGTTTGTTGCGTATTTAAACACCTAATTTAGCAAATAAAACCCAATAGAAAATCCGCAAGGATTTTCGTAAGTAGGCTAAAACTAGCAATAAATTATATACTTTGTTATAGCACGTTTTTTTAATCAAAGCACTATAGGGAAAAATTTATTTTAGTCTCAATTTTAAATTCAATCCCTTTTCCTCGATATTTTGCTGGTGTAATTTGAGGAAGAGAATTTAATAACCTTATAGCTTCATCTAGTAGATGTTCGTTTCCTGTAGCAGATATATGAGAAATATTTCCATTTGGATCAACTCTAAATTTAGCTTTTACAATTCCTTCAATTCTATTTTTTTGGGCAATTTTTGGATAAGAGATGTTTTTTTCAAAGTGTGATTTAATGGTTTCATTGAAACAATTTTCACGTTCGCTATTTTTACCTTCAGGACAATTTACAAAAGATAAACTTTTGCGAATTACGAACCATTCATTACCATCAGAATCTACAACCCTATTAGGGTATATTTGGATTTCAGGGAATTGTATATCAGACGGGTAGGTTTTTGTTTTTTCAATTCCAGTTAAAGGAATTTTTTTTAAAGTTGAACAGGAAGCGCAAACTAATAAGACAAAAATGTATTTAAAGTAAGATAGTTTCATATAAGGTTATAAATGTATGCCGACTTTATGATGATAAGGAATCGTTTCAATGTTCTTTATCAGAAGTTAGTTTTAATTCGAAGTTAATTGAAAAAAATGATAAAGTCAAATGGTCAAACTTGATTATTAACCTCTATCCAATAGCCATCTGGATCTTGAAAATACACTTGTAGTATACCATCTTTTCTAATGTAATCTTTGTTTGGTGTATTTTTCCAATCTGAATAGGCTATATCTAGGTTGTTAAGATGTGTAATGAATGCTTCAAAATGAGGCGTTGATAACGCAAAATGAACTGCTTTATTGGTTACGACTTTTAATTCTGGTCTTGGTATAAGGTGTAATTGTCTACCATCATCAAACGATAACCATCTTGTTTTTGAGTTTGAAGCTGTATTTTCAATCTCTTGTAGTTGAAACACTTTTTTATAAAAATCTATAGACTGATTGACATCTTGTACAGAAATGGCTATATGATTTAAGCTAAAAGTCATAGTATTTAATTACTTTAATAAAAATGCTTTTAAATGGTTGTAACTACTAATTTTAGTCGCCACTTTGTTTTTACCCATAACCGATTGTATTTGCTTTGGTAACGATTGTTTTTCTATAATAACGTCTTCAACCACATCTAAAAACTTGGTTGGATGTGCAGTTTCTAAAAACACACAATGTGCATTAGGATTAGATTTTAAATAGGCTTTACATCCTAAATATCCAACTGCTCCATGTGGATCTGCTACGTAGTTATAGTTGTCGTATATCTCTTTTAAAGCCACCTTAGTTTCGTCGTCTGTAAAACTATAAGAGGATAAATTGTCCTTTAAACTATTAAAGTTGTTGTTATAGATTTCTTGGATACGAATAAAATTACTCGGATTGCCAACATCCATAGCATTACTAATAGTTTGAACAGATGGTTTTGGATTATAAATTTCTGTTTTTAGATAATTAGTTACAACGTTATTTTGGTTATTTGACGCAATAAAATGTTTAATAGGTAAGCCTAATTGTTGTGCCATCATACCAGCACACACGTTTCCAAAGTTTCCACTTGGTACAGAAAATACAATCTCTTTATGTGTATTATGTAATTGTTTGTAGGCAAACATAAAGTAGAGTAGTTGTGGTAACCATCGTGCTACATTAATAGAGTTTGCAGAGGTCAATTGCATTTTGCTAGTTAATTCCTCATCTAAAAACGCACGTTTAACCATGTCTTGGCAATCGTCAAAAACACCATCGACTTCTAATGCTTTAATGTTTTGTCCTAACGTAGTCAGTTGTTTTTCTTGTATCTCACTTACCTTTCCAGAAGGATAAAGGATAACTACATTAACACCTTTAACGCCCAAAAACCCATTGGCAACTGCACCACCTGTATCACCAGAAGTGGCTACTAAAACCGTCACTTCGTTAGTATTATTTTGATTAAAATAACCTAAACATCTAGCCATAAATCGTGCGCCAACATCTTTAAAAGCCATAGTTGGTCCATGAAACAACTCTAAAGTAGATATATTGTCGTTTAATTTTACCACAGGAAAATCAAACGATAACGTTTCCTTAATAATTGTTTTTAAGACATCTTTTGGGATATCTGGAAAGACAAATTGTTGTAAGGCTTCAAAAGCAATCTCGTTATAACTTAAATCATAAATATTTTCAAAAAATGAAGCAGGTAAAGGTGTAATACGTTCAGGAAAATATAAACCTTTATCTGGTGCTAATCCTTTGATGACTGCATCTTTAAACGTGGTGTTTGGTGCTTTATGGTTGAGACTGTAGTAATTCATTACTGAATTTAGTTGATTTGTTTTTTTTGTTAATTCGTTGATTTGAGATTCTTCACTATGTTCAGAATGACAAATTCATCATTATAAATTATTCATTTTTCATTATTCTAATTCCTTCTGTATTAATTTTAGACACATAAGTATTAAAATTAATCTCTGTTTTAGAATAAACTTTTTGCATCGCTTTAGCAACAGCTTCAGCAGTTTTTTTACTTTTAGATAATGTGAATATAGAAGGTCCAGAACCTGAAATTCCTGCTCCTAAAGCACCTGCTTTTATAACTTCAGATTTAACCACATCAAAATTTGGAATCAGTTGACTTCTGTAAGGTTCAACCACAACATCTTTTAATGCATTGCTTAATAAATTATAATTATTGGTGTGTAATGCATGAACTAAACTTCCAACGTTAGACCATTGGGTTATGGCGTCTTGTAACGGAATGTTTTTTGGTAATATAGCACGTGCTTCAGACGTTTTAATTTCTATTTGAGGATGAATGATGGTTGCATATAAATCGTCAGGAGTTGGTAATTGTAACACTTGTAATGGTGTTGTGCTTTTAACTAAAGTGAAACCACCAAAAATACCTGGTGCAATATTATCTGCATGCTCACAACCACTAGCAATAGCTTCTCCTTTCATAGCAAACTGGGTGAGTTGTGTCTTATTATATGGTCGTCCTAATAACTCATTAATAGCAAAAACACTACCAGAAGCACTCGCAGAACTGCTACCAATACCACTTCCAGGTTTAATGTTTTTATAGATGTCTATCTCAAAACCACAATCTGGTTGTGCATCATTATATAAGGCTAATGCAGATACACTTGCAACATTCTTATCAGTTTCAAAAGGTAAATCAGCTCCAACAATTTTAGAGATTCTAATCCCTTTTTCAGTCGTTTTTCTAATCACCATGTCGTCACCAATAGTGTCTAAGCAAAAGCCCAAGACGTCAAATCCACAGGAAACATTAGCAACAGTTGCTGGTGAAAATATTTTGATTTCGTTCATGTTTTTTACCACGAATTCACGAATGTTAATTTCCGCGAAAGCATTATTTTTAATTTTAATGTCTACAAGGTATTTAAACCTCACAAGAGTATTTATTTGAGTGAGTCACTGACTACTGCAACTGAACACTGCAAACTTATTTTATTTATTTCCAATTCTGATAATATCTGCAAACAAACCAGACGCAGTAACATCTGCTCCAGCACCAGCACCTTTAACAATTAACGGTTGTTCTGGATAGCGTTGTGTGTAAAACATGACAATGTTATCCTTTCCCTTTAAATTGTAAAACGGATGACCTTCTGGCACTTCTTGTAAGCCTACTTTTGCTTTACCATTTTTATATTCAGCAACATATTTTAACTGATAATTATTTGCTTTTGCAGATGCGTAAAGCTTTTGAAAATGAGCCTCGTCTGTAATTAAAGTTTCATAAAAATCATCTACAGAATCACTTTCTAAATTAGCTTTAGTTAAAAACGACTCATTTACAATGTCATCTATTTCCATTGGTACTCCGTTTTCACGAGCTAATATTAATATTTTTCTAGCCACATCAATTCCGCTTAAATCAATGCGAGGATCTGGTTCTGTGTACCCTTCAAATTGTGCTTGCTTAACGGTATCATGAAAATTCTTTTTATCACTAAAATTATTAAAGACAAAATTTAAGCTTCCAGACAATACTGCTTGAATACTTATCACTTTGTCACCTGAAGCAACTAAGTTATTTAGTGTATTAATTATTGGTAATCCTGCACCAACATTAGTTTCGTATAAAAATGGCGCATTGTATTTAAGTGATAAATCTTGTAAGTTTTTATACTCGGCATAACTCCCAGAACAGGCTATTTTATTACACGCAACCACAGCTACACTTTGCTTTAAATAGTTTTCGTAAACTTTAGAAACGTCATGGTTTGCAGTTATGTCTACAAAAATGCTATTTCTTAAGTTTAACTCGATGACTTTTTGGTAGAAACCTTCAATACTTGATTTATCAGCATGATGAAATTGTGCTGCCCAATTGTTTAAATCGATTCCTTTTGGATTAAAAATCATTTTTCTAGAATTGGCCATACCCACAATTTTGACATCCAATTTTAAGTTTTTCTTTAAAAAAGAATGTTGCTGCTGGATTTGATCGATTAGTTTTTCACCAACATTACCAATTCCAGTAATAAAGACATTAAGTTGTTTGGTGTTAACTTCAAAAAAGCGTTCGTGAACACTATTTAAAGCTTTTTTTACATCACTTGCATTGATTACTGCAGAGATGTTTTTTTCTGAAGCACCTTGTGCTATCGCTCTGACATTAATATTGTTTTTACCAAGCGTGCTAAATAATTTACCACTAATACCTTGATGACTTTTCATATTGTCGCCAATTAAGGCTATAATGGATAAGCCTTTTTCAACAGTAATAGGATTGATTTTATGTAAAGAGATTTCGTTTTCAAAGGTAGAATTTATGGCTTGTTCTGCTTGTTCTGCATTGCTTTCATCAATACCAAAACAAATTGAGTGTTCTGAAGATGCTTGCGTAATAAAAATAATGTTGATTTTTTCGTTAGCTAAAGTTTCAAACAAACGTTTTGAAAACCCAGGTATACCAACCATTCCGCTACCTTCTAAAGTCAATAATGCAACATTGTCAATATGACTAATACCTTTTACAGTTAAATTGTTTCCATTATTTTGATTAGAAATAATTGTACCAGTAGCTTCTGGTTGTAACGTGTTTTTTATATGTATTGGGATTGCTAAATCTAAAACTGGTTGAACCGTTGGAGGGTATAGTACTTTAGCACCAAAATGTGACAATTCCATAGCCTCTTGATACGATAAATTAGAAATCGGATAGGCTTGTTTTACTAATTTTGGATTAGTTGTATACATACCACTAACGTCTGTCCAGATTTCTAGCTGTTCCACCTTTAGAGCTGCTGCAATAATAGCAGCAGTAAAGTCTGATCCACCACGTCCTAAAGTGGTCGTTTCACCCAATTGTGATTTTGATACAAAACCTGGAAGTATAGTAATTTGCTGATTTGCTTTATTAAAGTAATCGGTTATATTTTTGTTAGTCACTTTGTAATTAACTTCTGCTTTTGAGAAATTAGAATTAGTTATAATAAGCTCTTGACTATTTTTTAAAACTGTATTTAAACCCATATCTTCCATTGTTTTAGCAATGATAAACGAAGATAGTAGCTCACCAAAACTGACTAGCTTATCTGAGGTTTTTGGAGATAATTCGTTAATTAAATAGATGCCATTTAGCAGTTGCTTTAAGTCGTTAAATTTGTTTTCTACTTCAGATAAAATAGATTTAGAATTTGGTGCTAATTCTTCAATAGCTTTAAAATGAATGGATTTAATAGTATCAAATACTGTCAAATACGCTTCATCTTTTTGTTTTGCTAATTCTCCAGCCTGTAATAGCTTATCAGTTATTCCACCAATAGCAGAAACCACACAAACTATAGGACTAGTCAATGCTTCTTTTTGAAGAATATCGATGACTCTTTTTATGTTTTGAGCTGAACCTACAGAGGTTCCGCCAAATTTTAATACTTTCATTGTTTTAATATTTATTATGGGACTTGTAGCTTTTAAAACTACTCAAACAGGAGAAATATATAGCGATTAACCCAAAAGGGTAATGGTCATAATTGATGTAAAAATAGTATGTGTTTTTTTCATTTTATGCGTCTATACTTATCAAATGTATTACTTTTACTTTTATGAAAAAAACCAAAAGTCAATTTTTATGAGATTGACAATTAATAGCCAATATTTTATTAAAAATGAAAATATTTTCGAAAGAACAAATTTATGAAGGAGATGCATTAACCTCTAAAAAACAAGGGATTACTTCTACCGAGTTGATGGAGCGTGCAGGAACACAAATTTTTAATTGGTTGCATTTGCGTATGCAAGGTGCACAAGTACCCATTCATATTTTTTGTGGTATTGGTAATAATGGAGGTGATGGATTAGTAGTTGCTAGACATTTAATTACGCATGGTTATAATGTTAAAACCTATATAGTTAACTATAGTAAAACACGATCTAAAGACTTTTTAGTTAATTACGAGCGTATTAAAAGCACGACTAAAGATTGGCCTTTATTACTAAATGATGCTAAAGAATTACCAGAAATAGACGAAAAAGATATCATTGTTGATGCTATATTTGGTATTGGTTTAAATAGACCCATTGTGACATGGGTGAAGCAATTATTTAATCATTTTAGAGATACAAAAGCATTTGTCTTATCTATTGATGTACCCTCTGGATTAGAAACAGATGCAGTGCCAAAAGATGAAGAATGTGTTGTAAATGCTGGATATACATTAAGTTTTCAGACTCCAAAGCTAGTTTTTTTTCTACCAGAAACAGCCAAATATACTGTACAATGGGAAGTTTTAGATATTGGGATTGATCCAGAATACTTATTTACAACGCCAACAGAAGCTGATTTAATTGGTAAAAACGAAGTTTTACCAATTTACAAACCAAGAGAAAAGTACAGTCATAAAGGTCATTTTGGTCATGCGTTAGTTATAGGTGGAAGTTATGGTAAAATTGGTGCAGTCACACTTGCCAGTCGTGGAGTTTTAACCATTGGAGCTGGAAAAGTGACAGCTTACATGCCTAAATGTGGTTATATACCTTTACAATCGAGTTTTCCTGAAGCAATGGTTATTACTGATATTGATGATGAAAAACTAACAAAAATAGACTTTAAGATAGAGCCTGATGTTGTGGCATTTGGAGTAGGAGCTGGAACAGATACCAAAACAATGTCTGCTTTTGAAGCGTTTTTAAAAACAAACACCAAACCATTAGTAATTGATGCAGATGGAATAAATATATTGGCTAAAAAGAAAACACTATTAAAATTACTACCTGAAAACACAGTGTTAACACCACATCCAAAAGAGTTGGAAGGATTAATAGGAAAGTGGACAGACGATTTTGATAAACTTAAAAAAACTAAAGCCTTATCTAAAAAATACAAATGTATAGTCGTAATAAAAGGTGCAAATACCATAACGGTTTATGGTGATAAATTATATGTTAACGCTACAGGAAATCCAAGTTTAGCTACTGCAGGAACAGGAGATGTATTAACAGGAATGATAACAGGATTAATCGCTCAAGGTTATGATGCGTTAGCAGCAAGCATTTTTGGTGTGTATTTACATGGTAAATCTGCAGATTTGCTAGTAGAAGAGTTAGGTTATCAAAGCTTTATTGCTAGTCATGTTATTGAAGGTATTCCGTTAGCTTATTTAGATTTATTTAAACAACCAGAACCACCACAAGTGGAAGAGGCTAATGAAAAAGAAAAGAAATAGTTTTAGTGCTGTATAATAGAATTCAATAAAAAAAGCGAACTTAAAAGTTCGCTTTTTTTATTATGCAGTATTATTTTTTTAAATTCCGTAAGCCTCAAAATAGGCTTTTATATTTGGATAAGAAGGTCTTGGTGCATCAGCATCTGCAATATTACCATTTGGATCTATTAAAATAAATCTTGGAATCGAGTTAATTTTATAACCCGTTACGAAATCAGATTCAAACGCTTTATCAGAAAATAACTGAATTCCACTCATCTCTTTGTCTTCAATCATCTTTCTCCAACCTTCTTTTGCTAGTGCAAAAGATTCTTCTTTACTGTTAGCTCTATAACCTCTTCCGTTATCTGTAGATATACTTACAAAAGCAATATTTTTTCCTTCGTAATCTTTTTCTAAAGTTTGTAATGACGGTATTTCACCAATACAAGGTCCACACCAAGTAGCCCAAACATCAATATACACATATTTTCCTTTTAAGTCAGATAAAGATGTTGTTCCACCTTTAAAGTTTTCATAGTTTTCAAACGTAGGTGATGGTGACCCAACAGGAAATTGCTCTTTTAATTTAATACTTCCTAAAACATAACTTTTTAAACCATTTAAATTTGGTTCTACTTGTTTTATAGAATTAGCAATAATAGTAGAATCTACAGCTTTATTTTTATCATAAAATGCTAACATTTGTTTTTTAATGTCTTCTATTTTGCTCTCTAATCCAGTAGAATCTAAGCTTTTTAAAGCTTCAATATCTACTAGTTTATCTTCAAATTTATTTTTTTCGATTAAAAAGTTAGATTTTTCTGCACCTTTACCAGAAAATGAAGCAGATTCTTTAAAATCTTTTGCATCAATTGTCATTTTAACATCCATATCATTTTCTAAAAAGATATAAGTTTGACTTTTCCCATCATACACGCCATATAATCCTGGATTAACTTTTAAGGTATCACTAAAAGTACCATCTTCATTAACTTTAATAGTTTTATTAAATGTTCTTCCTTGATAAACAACTAAAGAATCACTGTTTTTATTTTCTATTTTACCAGAAAAGGTTGCATAATCTTTTGGTGCTTCTTTTTTGCAAGCAATTATAGATACTATTGCTAAACAAACTAATAGTTTTTTCATTGTTTTAGTTTTAATTTTTGCCAAAAATATAGAGAATAAAACTAGTTTTAAAGATTTTGTTTAATTATTAACAATTCCTTGCATATTATTAATGTAATGATGATTTTTGAAAAGAGATAAAAAACGACATGAATTCTGCACATATAATATCCACAAAGTCATTAGATTTGGAAGCTATCCAAACTATAATTTTAGAGCAAAAGCAATTAAAATTATCTGATGAATCTGTTGATAAAATTAAAAACTGTAGATTATATCTAGACAAAAAATTAAAAGCAGAAACAAGACCAATATATGGTATAAACACTGGCTTTGGGTCTTTATACAACGTTAAGATTTCTAAAGAAAACTTAACAAAACTTCAAGAAAATTTAATGATGTCTCATGCTTGTGGTACTGGAGATTTAGTGCCAAATGAGATAGTTAAACTCATGTTGTTGTTAAAAATTCAGTCAATAAGTTATGGACATTCTGGAGTGCAATTACAAACTGTACAAAGACTTATCGATTTTTACAATAATGATATCTTACCATTAGTTTACACACAAGGATCGCTTGGTGCATCTGGAGATTTAGCACCTTTAGCACATTTGTCTTTACCCATAATTGGAAAAGGTAAAGTGTATTATAAAGATGCTGTTTTAGAAGCAGAAGATGTATTAAAGCATTTTGGTTGGCAACCAATTACATTACAATCTAAAGAAGGATTAGCATTGTTAAATGGTACTCAGTTTATGAGTGCTTACGGTATTTTTTTGCTTATAAAATCTTATAAATTATCTTATTTAGCAGATCTTATTGGAAGTATATCTATTGATGCTTTTGATGGTAGAATAGAGCCATTCAATCAGTTAATTCATCTAGTTAGACCGCATAACGGACAATTAAAAACAGCAGCACGTGTAAGTGAGTTTTTGGAAGGAAGTGAAATTATAAACCAAGAAAAACAGCATGTACAAGATCCATATAGTTTTAGATGTATTCCGCAAGTTCATGGCGCAACTAAAGATACATTAGAATTTGTACGAAAGACTTTTGTTATAGAAATTAATTCGGTTACAGATAATCCAAATATTTTTGCAAATGAGGATGAAATTATTTCTGGAGGAAATTTTCATGGTCAACCTTTAGCTTTAGCATTAGACTATTTAAAAATAGCTATGGCAGAATTAGGTAACATTTCTGAACGTCGAGTGTTTCAATTAGTATCAGGATTAAGAGGATTACCAGCATTTTTAGTAAATAATCCAGGATTAAATTCTGGGTTTATGATTCCGCAATACACAGCTGCAAGTATAGTTAGTGCCAATAAGCAATTAGCTACTCCAGCCTCTATAGATAGTATTGTGTCTAGTAACGGACAGGAAGATCACGTTAGTATGGGAGCCAACGCTGCAACTCAAGCTTATAAGTTAGTAAATAATGTAGAGCGCGTGTTAGCTATTGAATTGTTTAATGCTTCACAAGCATTAGATTTTAGACTACCATTAAAATCTAGTCCTTTTATAGAACAATTTTTATCAAGCTATCGTCAAGTTGTACCGTTTATTAAAGAAGATGAAATATTACACGATGATATAGAAGCTTCAATAGACTTTATTACAACTATAATTATAGACTCAGATGAGTTGTTTAATTAAACAACTTTGCTTAGAATATTGTTTGCCCAAATCTTTGCATCTTCAAGATTAGAGAAGGATTCAAATGGTTTATTTAAAAATAAACGTTCTACCTCTACATTTCTATTTGAAAACTCACCAATGACAGCTGCAAATCCAGAAAGATTACATATCTGAGAAGATTCTATGTAAATAGTTGGATCAACAGAGTAAGAATTTATTCTATTTGATATATAAACAAAAGGTTTATCGTTAAAAACATCTAAAATTTCACTGGATTGTAATCTACTTTCGACTTTACCAAATATGACACCTTCATTTATAGTGGATATAACATAATTATCAGAAAATAGAAGTGTACAAAACTTTAATTCTTTTATCATAATAGCGATTATTAATTCTTTACAAAATTAATTGTTGCCTCTCTATTTCTTCGATTTGCGTATACCGTAGAACTAAATTTCGTCAAACGGTAAAATTAATCGACAAAAAATACTAAAACGTTGATTTTAAAGCAGTTGAACTAACTATAAATAGAGTAGTAATTAAAAAAAGCTTCACTTAGATTAGTGAAGCTTCTTGAAAATTATAAATAATAGGATTTCTAAGATTCTGCAGGCTTTTCAGATTTTTCAATTTTTATAGTTATTTCATTATTTTTTTTATCTAAATCCATAACAATTTTATCACCATCTTGTAATTTAGAGGTAATAATTTCTTCAGCTAAAGCATCTTCTATATATTTTTGAATCGCGCGTTTTAAAGGTCGCGCACCATATTGTTTATCAAATCCTTTTTCAGCAATAAAATTCTTAGCAGCCTTAGTTAATTTAAGCTTGTAGCCTAAGCCATCAATTCTATTTAACAATTTGTCTAATTCAATATCTATAATTTTATTGATATCTTCTTTTTCTAGCGCGTTAAATACTATCACATCATCAATTCTATTTAAAAACTCTGGTGCAAACGATTTTTTAAGTGCATTTTCAATAACACTTCTTGCATTGGCGTCTTCTTGCGATTTTTGAGATGCAGTCCCAAACCCAATTCCAGTACCAAAATCTTTAAGTTTTCTAGCTCCAATATTAGATGTCATTATAATAATGGTATTTCTAAAATCAATTTTACGACCTAAACTGTCTGTTAAAAAGCCATCATCTAAAACTTGTAATAACATATTAAACACATCAGGATGTGCTTTTTCTATTTCGTCAAGTAAGATAACTGCGTATGGTTTACGTCGTACTTTTTCTGTTAATTGACCACCTTCTTCATAGCCTACGTATCCTGGAGGTGCACCAACTAATCTAGAAATTGCAAACTTCTCCATATATTCACTCATGTCTATACGCACAAGTGAATCTTCGCTATCAAATAATTGTTTTGATAACACTTTGGCTAATTGTGTTTTACCAACTCCTGTTTGTCCTAAAAATATAAATGAACCAATTGGCTTATTAGGATCTTTGAGTCCAGCACGATTACGCTGTATAGCTTTTACCACTTTAGCAACAGCTTCGTCTTGTCCAATGACTTTACCTTTAATAAGCTCTGGTAATTGTGCTAATTTATTGCTTTCAGTTTGTGCAATTCTGTTAACAGGGACACCTGTCATCATGCTTACTACATCTGCAACATTATCTTCAGTTACTGTTTCTTTATGCTGTTTAGTGTCTTCTTCCCACTTTTCTTGAGCAATAGCTAATTCTTTTTCTAAACGTTTTTCATCATCGCGTAAACGCGCTGCTTCTTCATACTTTTGCTTTTTAACAACAGAGTTTTTAGTTTCTCTGACGTCTTCCAGCTTTTTTTCTAATTCTATAATTTGTTTAGGGACATCAATATTAGTAATGTGCACACGTGATCCTGCTTCATCTAAAGCATCAATTGCTTTGTCTGGAAGAAAACGCTCTGTCATGTAACGATTAGTTAACTTGACACAAGCTTCAATAGCTTCGTCTGTATACTCTACATTATGATGATCTTCGTATTTTGCTTTAATATTGTTTAATATCTCAATTGTTTCCTCCACAGTAGTAGGTTCAACTATAACTTTCTGGAAACGACGCTCTAATGCACCATCTTTTTCTATGTATTGTCTGTATTCATCTAAAGTGGTAGCACCAATACATTGTATTTCGCCTCTTGCTAGAGCAGGTTTAAACATATTGGATGCATCTAAACTACCAGTTGCTCCACCAGCACCAACAATAGTATGAATTTCGTCAATAAATAAAATAACGTCGTCATTTTTTTCTAGCTCGTTCATAACCGCTTTCATACGCTCTTCAAACTGGCCTCTATATTTTGTACCAGCTACTAAACTTGCTAAATCTAAAGTCACCACCCGTTTATTAAATAAAATACGTGATACTTTTTTACTAACAATACGATTAGCTAAACCTTCTGCAATTGCAGATTTACCAACACCAGGCTCTCCAATAAGTAATGGATTGTTTTTCTTACGACGAGATAAGACTTGTGAGACACGCTCAATTTCTTTTTCGCGTCCTACAACTGGATCTAATTTACCTTCTTCAGCCATAGCAGTTAAGTCGCGACCAAAATTATCTAAAACTGGTGTTTTAGATTTTTTGTTGCCTTTAGCTCCAGGTGTATTAAATATATCTTTAGAGCTAGAATCTTCAGCAGAAGGGTCATCTTGAAATGATTCTGCTTTTGGTGCTCCAGTAATATCTTCAAAATTATCGTCGTTTGTTATCATAGACTTGAATTGTTCTTTAACATTATCGTAATCTACTTTAAGCTTATTTAAAAGCTTAGTCGTAGGGTCGTTTTCGTTTCTTAAAATACATAATAATAAATGTGCTGTATTTATTGAAGTACTTTGAAACAGTTTAGCTTCTAAAAAAGTCGTTTTTAAAGCACGTTCTGCTTGTCGCGTTAAGTGCAAGTTTTTCTTTTCGTTAGAAGTTATAGTTGTGTTAGGATTAGCAGGACTTAATATCTCTACTTTACGTCTTAAATGATTTAAATCAATATCCAACGCATTTAAAATATTTATTGCTTTTCCGTTTCCGTCTCTTAATAAACCAAGCATCAAGTGTTCTGTACCTATAAAGTCGTGTCCTAAACGTAACGCTTCCTCTTTGCTATAAGCTATAACATCTTTTACTCTTGGTGAAAAATTATCATCCATAAATTTATTCCTTTCAGCTTTAAAAATAGTAAACATTATTAGTATTGGCAAAAACTATACCTTAAATAATATGTTAATTATTTACGGTTTGAATGTAATGATAAAATCAAAATAATTTGCAAGAGAGTTATTAACTAAAAAAGGGTGTTAAATTGTTAATAAAAAACATCAAAAAATAGACTTAAAAGGCTTACCGTTACTAATGAAAGTTTTATATTAGCGTGTTTTGAAATAATGAATAAAATTAATTAAATTTATATATGGCAGAAGGAGAAAAACTCATTCCAATTAACATTGAAGATGAAATGAAATCAGCTTACATAGATTATTCTATGTCAGTCATTGTGTCACGTGCTTTACCAGATGTAAGAGATGGCTTAAAACCAGTACATAGACGCGTACTTTATGGTATGCATGAACTGGGTGTAAGAGCTAACTCGGCACACAAAAAATCAGCAAGAATAGTTGGGGAAGTTTTAGGTAAGTATCACCCACATGGTGATACCTCAGTTTATGATACAATGGTTCGTATGGCTCAAGAATGGAGTTTACGTTACATGTTGGTAGATGGTCAAGGTAACTTCGGATCTGTAGATGGTGATAGCCCTGCAGCAATGCGTTATACAGAAGCGCGTATGCGTAAAATATCTGAAGACATGTTGGCAGATATCGATAAAGAGACCGTAGATCACAAATTAAATTTTGATGATACTTTAGAAGAACCTACAGTATTACCAACTCGTATTCCTGGATTGCTAATCAATGGTGCATCTGGTATTGCAGTAGGTATGGCAACTAATATGCCACCACATAACTTATCAGAAGTTGTTGATGGTACCATTGCATACATTGATAATCCAGATATTGAAATTGACGAAATTATTACACATATTAAAGCACCAGATTTTCCAACTGGAGGAACTATTTATGGTTATGATGGCGTAAAAGAAGCTTTTCATACAGGAAGAGGTCGTATTGTGATGCGTGCCAAAGCCAATATTGAAGAAGTTCAAGGACGTGAGTGTATTATAGTTGATGAAATACCATATCAAGTTAATAAAGCAGATATGATTAAAAAAACTGCTGACTTAATTAATGATAAAAAATTAGAAGGGATTTCAACTATTCGTGATGAATCTGACCGTAATGGTATGCGAATTGTATATGTTTTAAAACGTGATGCCATTCCAAACATCGTACTTAATAAGTTGTTCAAGTATACCGCATTACAATCCTCTTTTAGTGTTAACAATATAGCATTAGTAAATGGTCGTCCAGAATTATTAAATGTCAAACAATTAATACACTATTTTGTTGAACATAGACATGATGTTGTTGTTAGGCGTACGACTTATGAACTAAGAAAAGCTGAAGAGCGAGCGCATATCTTAGAAGGATTAATTATTGCTTCGGATAATATTGATGAAGTAATTAAGATTATTAGAGCCTCTTCCAATGCAGATGAAGCTCGTGCAAATTTAATAGAGCGATTTAAATTAAGCGAGATTCAAGCTAAGGCAATCGTAGAGATGCGATTAAGACAACTTACAGGATTAGAGCAAGATAAGCTAAGAAGTGAGTATGAAGACATCATGAAAACTATTGAAGATCTTAAAGATATCCTAGACAAGAAGGAGCGCAGAATGCAAATCATTAAGGACGAATTACAAGTAGTAAAAGACAAATATGGTGATGCGCGTCGTTCTCAAATAGAATATGCTGGAGGAGATTTAAGTATAGAAGATATGATTCCGGATGAACAAGTAGTCATTACTATTTCTCATGCTGGTTACATTAAACGTACCTCTTTAACAGAATACAAAACACAAAATAGAGGAGGAGTTGGTCAAAAAGCATCAACCACTAGAAATGAAGATTTCTTAGAACATTTATTTGTTGGTACAAATCACCAATACATGTTATTCTTTACCCAAAAAGGAAAATGTTTCTGGATGCGTGTTTACGAAATTCCAGAAGGTAGTAAAACTTCAAAAGGAAGAGCAATTCAAAACCTTATAAATATAGAGCAGGATGATAAAGTGATGGCGTTTATATGTACTCAAGATTTAAAAGATGAAGATTACATTAACAGTCACTATGTCATTATGGCAACTAAAAAAGGACAAGTTAAAAAGACGTCTTTAGAGCAATATTCTAGACCAAGGACTAATGGTATTAATGCCATAACAATTAAAGATGGTGATGAATTATTAGAAGCTAAATTAACTACAGGAAATAGTCAAGTGATGTTAGCGCTTAAATCTGGTAAAGCCATTAGATTTGAAGAAGCTAAAACTAGACCAATGGGTAGAAATGCATCAGGTGTAAGAGGTATTACTCTTGCTAGCGCTAAAGATGAAGTGATTGGTATGGTTACTATTGAAAGCCCACAAGAAGAAACTGTTCTTGTTGTTTCAGAGAATGGTTACGGAAAACGAACTTATATTGATGATCCAGAAGATGGTGAAGCAGTTTATAGAATAACCAATAGAGGAGGTAAAGGTGTAAAAACTATTTCAATATCAGAAAAAACAGGTAATTTAGTATCTATAAAATCTGTAACTGATACAGATGATTTAATGATTATCAATAAATCTGGAATTGCTATACGTATGGCAGTAGAAAGTTTACGTACCATGGGAAGAGCTACACAGGGTGTAAAATTAATTAATCTAAAAGGAGACGATTCTATAGCTGCAGTTGCTAAAGTGATGAAAGATGATGATGAAGACGATTTAGAAAATATTGTTGCAGACCTTGAAAACACTAACAATTCTGAAGCTGGCACAACTATTGATAATACAGATGAAGAAGAATAACATTAACTTAAAAAAAAACTTATAATGAAAAAACAATTAATACTTGCGATAGCATTACTTGTAACAGTATTTTCTTTTGCACAAAAAAAAGAAATTAAAGCATTAGAAAAAGCAGTAAAAAACAATAATTATGCTGAAGCTAAAGCTTTGGTAGGCCAACTTGAATCTATGGTAGGAACTATGGATGGCAAACTAAAAGACAAATATTACTTAGGTGCTGCAAATGCATATTTTGCAAACGGTACAGGAAGTTACGCTGACATTACTAAAGCTGTAGAATCGCTTGGTAAAATTTCAGGAAATTCTGGTGAAGCTAGTCAATTGAAGCGTGCAATAGAAAGTGATTTATTAACTAAAGCCAATAACTTTTACACATCGAAAGATTTTGAAAAGGCTGCAGTAGGTTTTGAAAATCTATATAACGTAAATAAGTCTGACCCTTCATACTTATATTATGCAGCAGTAAGTTCTATTAACGCTCAAGATATGGATGGTGCGTTAAAATATTACATAATGCTTGACGATTTAGATTATACAGGTGTAGAAAAAGAATATTATGCTACAAATGCTGCTGGTGAAGTAGAAGTTATGGATAAAGCTACCAGAGATAATTATGTAAGATTAAAAACTCACACAAATCCTGGTGAAAGAATGACAGAATCTAGAGAAGCAGAAATCACCAAGAATATTGTAATTATTTATGCTAATAAAGGAGAAACAGATAAAGCTCTTGCTTATATGAAAAAAGCAAGAGAAGCTAATCCTGAAGATTCTAATTTATTAGTAACAGAAGCAAACCTTCAATACAAATTAGGAAACACAGCTAAGTATGAAGAGTTAATTAGCGAAGCATTATCAAAAGATCCTAACAATCCAGATTTGTTATACAATTTAGCTGTATTAGCTGCTGAAGCTGGTAACGTTGTAAAAGCAAAAAAATATTATACTAAATCTTTAGATATTAATCCTAAGAACACCAATGCATTGACTAATTTAGCAGCATTAGTGCTTGCAGATGAGCAAAAAATAATTGATCAAATGAATGCATTAGGGACTTCTGCAGCAGATAACAGAAAGTATGATGAACTTAAGAATAAAAGATTAGATATATATAATGAAGCTATTCCTTATTTAGAAAGAGTTTTAGAAATTAATCCTAATAAAGAAATTGGTATCACACTTGCAAATATTTATGGTGCTATTGGTGAAGATGCTAAAGCTAAAGCATTAAGAGAAAAGTTTAATTAAACTTTAAATTCTATTAAAAAAAAGCCTTCAAATTTGAAGGCTTTTTTTATGCTAAATTATTTTTTTAATAACTCTAAGTTTATGGGTGTGTGTTCGCTTTTCGGCATTATAAATCCCTGTATGATCTAGTCTATCTATTCTTACTTTTCCGTGTGCATGAATAATATAGTTATCTTGCATGATAATACCTACGTGTATAATATTACCTTCATTATTATCAAAAAAAGCTAAATCACCTGGTTCACTTTCTTCTATAAAGCTCAGGGCTTCACCTTGAGTAGCTTGTTGCGAAGCATCTCTTAATAACTTATAACCACATAGTTTATAAACCATTTGTGTAAATCCACTACAATCTATACCTAAAGGTGTCTTACCTCCCCAAAGGTAGGGTGCATTTAAATATTTAAATGCTGTAGTAATGATTTCAGATTTTACATTTTTATAGTCAGACGATGCACCTTCAAAAGAGTGACCTAATACTCCCAAACTATTTAAGACTGAACCTAAAACAATAGTATGTAATTGATTATTTTTGTCTTGTACAAAATCTACTAGATCTGTTGATAGTTTTAAAGGTTGATTTTTTATTAACTTGTAGTGCTCTTCTGTAATTTCTAAGTATTGCTTGTTATCTATCCAACCTTCATAGCTATCATAAGCCAATCTTATTTTACTCCATTGTTTACGTTGTTCAAGGACTTTAAATATATCGCCATATAGAACTTGTGAGACTAACTCACTAGTATCAGAAGTCTCAAGCCTTAAAGGAACAATACTTAAATTACAAATTCCGAACTGCATTAGCTGTTTTTAGTATCGTTCAATAACCACAGCAGATGCGCCACCACCACCATTACAGATAGCTGCTGCACCAATTTTTGCATTATTTTGTTCTAGTACGTTAAGCAAGGTAATTAAAATCCTTACTCCAGAACACCCTAAAGGGTGACCCAATGAAACTGCTCCACCATTGACATTAACATTAGAATCGTTTAGTCCAAGTATTTTCATGTTGGCTAACCCTACTACCGAGAAGGCTTCGTTAAACTCGAAAAAATCAACATCGTTAATATTAATTCCAGCTTTATTTAAAGCTAAAGGCAAAGCTTTAGCAGGAGCAGTTGTAAACCATTCTGGTTCTTGCGCTGCGTCTGCATAACTTTTAATAGAAGCTAATGGTTTTAATCCTAATTCGTTTGCTTTGTCTTCACTCATTAAAACCATTGCACCAGCACCATCATTTATTGTTGATGCATTTGCAGCAGTTACCGTCCCTTCCTTTGTGAATGCAGGACGTAAATTTGGTATTTTATCAATTTTAACATTAGTAAACTCTTCATCTTTACTAACTATTACAGGTTCACCACGTCTTTGCGGTACTTCAACAGGTACAACTTCATTATTGAATTTACCAGAATCCCAAGCAGTAGCAGACCTTTTGTAAGATTGTATTGCAAATGCATCTTGATCTTCTCTTGAAAATTGATATTCTGTTGCACAAGCATCTGCACATACACCCATTGCATTCTGGTCATAAGCATCGACAAGTCCATCTTTTTGCATACCATCTACCAGAGTAGTTGGTCCAAATTTTGTACCAGTCCTGGCATATAAATAATGTGGAATCATACTCATATTTTCCATACCACCAGCAACAATAATATCTGTGTCACCTAATGCAATGCTTTGGGCTGCTTGCATAACAGTTTTCATACCAGATGCACAAACTTTGTTAATTGTAGTACAAGGTACTGTGTTTGGTATTCCTGCATATATAGCTGCTTGCCTTGCAGGAGCTTGTCCTGTTCCAGCTTGCACAACATTACCCATTAATACCTCCTGTACTTGCTCAGGTTTTAAATTTATTTTATCTAATGCTCCTTTAATAGCAATAGCACCAAGTTTTGGAGCAGGAACAGTACTTAACGCTCCTAAAAAGCTTCCAATTGGTGTCCTAGCTGCTGATACAATAACAACTTTTTTGCTCATAATAATAAGTCATTTAATTAAAGCACGAAATTACTAATTTTTTACCAAAATTTAGACTAAACTTAGTATTATAAGTAAATAGAAGTATTATAATTTATTACATTTGAAAAACACTAGTTTTAAGCATGAAAGACTTCATAAATTCTATATATAAAAATCACTCGCAATTTTATAAAATTCTGTTGTTTTTAGCGACAACGTTTCTAATAGTTTTTATCTTCCCAAAAAGTGGTCGTTTTAAATATAAAAATTTCGAAAAAGGAAAGCTTTGGCAATCCGAGAATTTATATGCCCCTTTTAATTTTGCTATAAAAAAATCGAATACTGAGCTTGACAAAGAAATAGCATTAATAGAATCTCAAACCACTCATTTTTTTAATAAAAATGAAAATATAGAAACAAAAGTAAAATTTGATTACGAGCAATCCTTCAGTTCAGTATTTAATGACACAATAAAAAACTACAATAAGTTAAAATTAAAGGGATCTAGTATTTTAAATGAATTATATCAATATGGTATTTTAAACGAAGATTTAAACTTAAATGAAGATAATAAAGTTGTAATTTTAGTTAATAATATCGAGAAAAAAGTAACTAAATTTTCTAATTTACAAAAGCTTGGAACCATAAAAAGCAAAATAGAAAAAGAGCTGCAAAGCACCTACTTAGAGCGCTATTCTAATAACCTAACTACGCTTTTTTTCGATATTATTAAGTCCGACTTGACATACAACAAACAGTTGTCTGATAATGTCCTTAAAGAATCTTTAGAAAAAATTTCTCAAAATAGGGGTGTCATAGATAAAGGAACTTTAATCATATCAAAAGGAGAAGTAGTTAATGATGAAAAACATCAAATTCTTACATCATTATCTAAAGAATATGAATCACAGGTTTGGAGTAAATCTAATTATAATTGGATTGTTTTAGCTTATACCTTGTTAGTAGCTTTAGCACTTTTGATGCTATTGTTATTTATTCGAAAATACAGGCTAGATGTTTATAAAAACAATACTAAAGTCACCTTTATATTTTTTAATATTCTTGTAATTGTTATGTTGACATCATTGGTAGTAAATTACAATTCAGAATATGTGTATCTGGTACCAATAGCTATTTTACCTCTAGTTTTAAAAGCCTTTTTTGATGCACGTTTAGGGTTATTTACTCATGTAATTACAGTTTTGTTGTTGGGATCTATAGTACCTAATAGTTATGAGTATATGTTTCTACAAATTATAGCAGGAATAGTTACAATTTTAACAGTATCAGAACTATATAAACGCGCAAATTTATTTATTTCAGTAGGGCAAATTACATTAGTCTACATTATAGCTTACTTTGCATTTTTTGTAATTCATGAAGCTAGTATAGATAACTTAAAATGGGAAACGTTTGGCTTGTTTATTTTATGTGGTTTAGCAACATTATTTGTGCAACCACTAATTTACATTTATGAAAAACTCTTTGGTTTAGTTTCTGATGTATCTCTTTTAGAACTTTCAGATACTAATTCTAAATTATTAAAAGAACTTTCAAATAAAGCACCAGGTACGTTTCACCATTCTTTAAACGTTGCTAATTTAGCAGAAGCATCCGCTAATGAAATTAATGCAAATGCAATGCTTGTTAGAGTAGGAGCATTGTACCATGACATTGGTAAAATGAAATCGCCAACTTACTTTACAGAAAACCAATCTTCGGGACTTAATAGCCATGATGAATTATCTCCTAAAGAAAGCGCTAAAATTATAATTAATCATGTCATAGATGGAATTGAAATAGCTAAGAAGAATAATTTACCAGATCGAGTTATAGATTTTATAAGGACACATCATGGAACAAGTCAGGTATATTATTTCTATATGAAAGAAAAAGCAAATAATAATGACGTAGACATCAATGACTTTACATACCCAGGACCTAAGCCCTTTAGTAAAGAAACTGCAATACTAATGATGTGTGACAGTGTTGAAGCAGCTTCTAAAAGTTTGAAAGAACCAACATCTAGTAAAATTGATAATTTTGTAGAAAATATCATAAATAAACAAAAGGATGACGGTCAATTCTTAAATGCAAATATTACATTTAAAGAAATTGAATCTATAAAAAAAGTGCTAAAGCGCAAGCTTGCAAATATTTACCACTTAAGAATAGAATATCCTGAATAAAAAATTAAAAAAGTAAATAAATTTGTTGTGTTATTTAGGATGATATGTTACATTTGCATCCGCAATTATTGCAATGTTCATTTTAATTGGAGAGGTGCCTGAGTGGCCGAAAGGAGCGGTTTGCTAAATCGTCGTAGGTGGAAACACTTACCCAGGGTTCGAATCCCTGTCTCTCCGCAATTCTTTTATCTATAATTGATAACCTTTTTCGGGGTGTAGCGTAGCCCGGTTATCGCGCCGCGTTTGGGACGCGGAGGTCGCAGGTTCGAATCCTGCCACCCCGACTTTTCAGAGTTAAGGGCTCTTAGCTCAGCTGGATAGAGCACCTCCCTTCTAAGGAGGCGGTCGAAGGTTCGAATCCTTCAGGGCTCACTTAAAGCTTCACTTTTTTAGTGAAGCTTTTTTGTTTTATGGAAAATAAATAATAATCTGATAATCAGTTATTTGATTAGAATGATTCCAATTAACTATGCATTTCATCGAAAAAATTAACTTTTAATAGATAATTATAATTTAAATATTATTTTTGCAGTCCCAAACAGCTTGACTTGTCAAGTTTTAAATTTTAAGACAATGAATAACCTACTTAAATTCTCGGCATTTTTATGCCTAATTTTTATTGCTTCTAGTTGTACTACAGAATCATTAGATGATTCTTTAAACGAAAGTATTGTAAGTCCTGAAGCTGCTCAAGCGAATCAGACTTGTAGTAATCAAAATCCCCAATCTAAGTTAGTTAACAATGGATCGGTAAACTTTACTTTTGTTATTGTAGATTCTAATGCAAATACCATTCAAGAACAAAATATAGTTCCAGGGGGAAGTTCTTCTTGGTTAACGTTTAATGATGGTGAAACAACCTTTAGTATACAAAGTTCTACATCTGGAATATCTGATAGTAAAGTGATTTTAGACATGGATACTTGTACTGAAGTAGAAATAATTATTAACTCTTCAAATTCTGTAGAGGTTCCAATTATTCAGACTTTAAATTAAATTTTAGTACAAAATATTATAATTTTTAAATTATCAAGATTGGTGGTAAAAAACAAATAGTTTTTACCACCTTCTTTTATTTTAAGTTTATTTCTAATTTGTGCAACTGTTTCTGGAAAATGTCTAGTGGTTACATTTGCTTGATTTAAGCCAATAATTTTGTGATAAGATTTTTTATTGTAAGGTAGAACAGTTTCAATTTTAAACCGTCTACCAGGAAATTTAACCAACTCTCTACTTGTATATAAATGTGAGTGTTTATGTATTTTTAATACATCTAACTGTTTTGATAATGTATTAAATGCACCTGATTTTAAAATAGCGCTATTAGGCTCATACAAATAAGTTAAGGGTAAACTATAGTCTACTTCAGTAGCTTTTTCTTTCTCATATATAAAATTAAATTCCTTGTATTCATCATTTTTAATATCTACTGTGTTGATACTAATTTGACCTTTATAATTAGCTTCTAATATCCAAAGTAATTCTTTTACCTCATTGTTTACTGCAATACATTGGATAGTCTTGACATTACTTAATTCATTTATACCAGAAGATATATCTAACAAAGGAGATGTTTTAATCATTATATTTTTTGAATAATTAAGTAACAAATCTATATGATTTGGTACATTTGGTAAACAGTCTTTTAAGAGAAAAACCTTTCCTTTAGAATCATTTCGTCTAGATGGGTCTATATAAATCCAATCGAAGGTTTGGTTTAATTTTTTTAAAACCTCTAACCCGTTTTCAGAATAAAAGGTCAGATTCTGTGTGTTTAAAACCAATGCATTATGCCTTACAATTTTTGATAAGTCTTGGTTTAATTCGCAATGAATAACTTGTTTAAAATGTTTAGAAAAATAATAAGTATCAACACCAAATCCACCAGTTAAGTCAATTAAAGATTGTCCAAAAATTAGATTAGATTTATATTCTGCTGTAGTTTCAGAAGAGGTTTGCTCGATATTAAGTTTTGGAGGATAGTATATGTTTTTAGTGCTGAACCATGTTGGTAGTTTTTTTCTTGATCTACTCTTAGATTCAATTTGATGTAAAATATCTTGTTGTATGTCTTTAGGAAATGGTATGCCTTTTAATACTAATTCTGAAATATTAGTATTTAAATTTTCGTCTATAAAGCGTTGTATATCTTTATGTAATATAGTTTTATTAAAACTAATCATCTAACCCTTCAGTCAATTTATTTACAACTCTATATTCAGATAAAAACTCTTTAGCAATAACTTTTAAAGCAGTGTAAGCAGGAATTGCTACAATCATACCTACAATTCCGAAAAGTAAACCAGCAATGATTATAATTAAAAAGATTTCTAAAGGGTTAGATTTTACACTTTTTGAAAATATTAATGGCTGACTGAAAAAGTTGTCTACTAATTGCGCAATAACAAAACCAAACATAACATAAAGCGTTTTAGGTAGTATTACATCACTAAAACTTTGTCCTAAATTACTAGACATACTTAATAATACCAGTACAAATGCACTAATTATTGGTCCTACGTATGGAATAATATTTAATAAGGCACATAGTGTAGCTATTATTACTGCATTTTCAATACCGAAAATTAATAATATTACTGTGTATATTACAAATAGGATAGTAAGTTGCAATAGTAAACCTCCAAAATATCTAGTTAATAAATCACGAATGGTAACAAAAGATTTACGTAGTCTTTTATCATGTTTTTTGGGTAGTATAGTCAATAAACCAGAGCTCATGATTTTGCTATCTTTTAAGAAGAAAAAAGAAATAAATAACACAGAAAACAACCCTATACTAAAGCTTCCAAATCCAGAAATTATTGCATTGACAAAATCTGGTATGATTCCAAAATTTATTTTAGACATATATTTAGAATCTTTTATGGATTGTTCAACCTCGTTAGTGTTTAATCCAAAGTGGCTAATACCTTCCTTGTATAAGTTTTCAATATTGGCTTGTAAAGTATCAATATCTAATAATGATAAATTCTGACCTTGCTCTATAATTAAAGGAATAAATAAACTAATAATTCCGAAAATAATTATTAAAAACACAAGCATTGTTGTCACTACAGCAAGTGTATCTGGGAATTTGAATCTACTTTTTAAAAACACAACTATTGGTCTACCTAATAGCGATATTATTCCTGCAATTACTAAATAAACTATAACAGATTGAATTTTATACAGAAACCACAGTAATATAACAATACCAACTATTATTGATACTGCGCGAAGAATTCCGTTAGTTATAGTTTTTGATGTCATGATGTAAATATAAAATTTTTGATTTTTAATTTATCAATAACTGCTTAGTAATTTCATAAAGTGCAATACTGGTTGCTTGTACGACATTCATACTGCTATTATTGCCAAACATATCTATATGTAGAATGTCATGGCTTATATTTAAGATGTCTTCTGTGACTCCGAAATTTTCATCGCCAATAATTAAAGCTATGGGTTGTTGATTTTTAATTTTGAAATTGTGTAAAGCTTTACTAGTAGTTGTAATTTCTAATGAAATAATTGTATAACCTTCTGACTTCAGCGTTTTGATTAACTCTAATGATGATTCTCTTACTTCATAGTTTACAACCTTTTCTGTAGCACGAGAGGTTTTGGTCATTTTTCTACCTAGAGGAATATCGTTTCCACAAAATACTAATTTTTCTACTCCAAATGCATCACAAGTTCTAAATAAACTACCAATATTAGGAGCATTAGTAACATGTTCTGCAATAACAGTAATAGGAAACTGTTGTTGTTTGAAGTTGGTTGTATAATGGGTTAATTGCAATATAGTATCAAATTTAAGTTCTTCTTAATTTTCAAAAGCATATTTTACAATATTAGCACCCATTTTTAAAGCTTTTAGGCGAACATCCTCTGGATCGTTGTGTACTTCTTGGTCTTCCCAACCATCTCCTAAATCAGACTCAAAAGTAAATAAAACTACTAATCGCTCTTTATGATATAACCCAAATGCTTGTGGACGTTTACCATCATGTTCATGAATTTTTGGCAAGCCATCTTTAAAGTCAAAAGCACTACTAAATATAGGATGTGTATTTGCTAGTTCTTGCAACTCTTGATTTGGAAATATTTTTTTCAGCTCTTTTGTAATGTAGGGTTGCATACCATAGTTATCGTCTATGTGCAAAAACCCACCAGATTCTAAGTAGTTTCTTAGATTTACCACCTCATCTTCATCAAAAACAACATTCCCATGACCAGTCATATGTAATAATGGAAATCTAAATATATCCACACTTCCCGCTTCAACCGTTTCTGGTTTTTTGTTCATTTGTGTATCTATATTGTCATTACAAAACTGTATTAAATTTGGTAAAGCTGTAGGATTACTGTACCAATCTCCACCACCATTATACTTTAAAATAGCCAGATCTTGTCCAATTAAAGAGACAGCGTAAAAGAGAAAAGTAACAAGTAAAACAGTTTTTTTCATTATTTATTCATTTACAAAAGCAACACTATGACAGGCTACAATTGCAGCAGTTTCGGTGCGTAGTCGTGTGTCACTCAAAGTTACAGGAATAAATTTATTTTGGATAGCTTTTTCTATTTCTTTAACAGAAAAATCGCCTTCTGGTCCAATTAAAATAGTGACTTCGTTATTGGTTGACAATTGAGATTTAAGTGATTTTTTATCTGTTTCTTCGCAATGTGCAATAAATAATTGACCTGAAAACACTTTAGTTATATAGTCTTTAAAAGCAATTGGTTGATTTAAAGTAGGGTAGTAGCAACTTAAAGATTGCTTCATTGCAGATTGTATGATTTTTTCAAAACGCTCTATCTTAACAGTTTTTCGCTCTGAATGGTCGCAAAAAATAGGTGTAATACTTGTCACACCAATTTCTGTTGCTTTTTCCAAAAACCATTCATATCGATCATTCATTTTTGTTGGTGCAACAGCAAGATGTAATTTGTAATTACTAGGTTTTTGTAAGGTAGCTTCAATTATATTAACCATACAGTTTTTTTGCTCTGCTACTGCTATTTCTGCTTTAAGCAGATAACCTTTACCATTAGTAATATGTAATATATCTCCAAGTTGCTTTCTTAGCACTTTTACAATGTGTCTACTGTCCTCTTTTGGAAATGCAAATTGCTTGGTAGTATTATCAATATTTGGATTGTAAAATAGCTGCATTACTTTTTATCAATAACTTTTAAAACTTTAATTTCTTTAATCTTTTTAATTCTTTCAGTTTTTAAAATAATATAAAAGCTATTGGTTTCAGGTACTCTGACTGTATAAATAGTGTTTAATTTATTATCTAAATTAAAGGCTTGCTCTTCAACTTCAACTGGCATCGAACCTTCTTTTAACCACCCAGAGTCACCACCACGTTTGGCATTTCTGTCCATAGAATACCGCTTAGCTAAATCGTCAAAACGAATTCCGTCTTCATAAGATTTTAAAATATCATTTTTGTAATCTACAATTTTTGAGGCTTCTAGTGTATTACCATCAAAGTATATATAGCTGATACGATAATGTCTTTCATCGGATTTTGAAATAACTTTGTAATGTGTAGTATTAAATTCTGTTTTAACCGTTTCTGTACTACCAACGCTTGTATTTAAAAGAGCTGTAGCTAATTTAGTTTTATGTTTCTCTTCGTTAAACACTAAAATTTTATTTTTTCTAGATTTTTTAGTTTCTAAAAATTTTTCGGCTTGTTCAACTGTTGTAATGGTATCTAATTCTTTTTTGACAGAGGTTTGGGCAATAGTAGATACAGTTAATAAGCAAATAGCGAGTTTAAGTAGGTTTTTCATTGTTTTAAATTAATTTGTTTCAGCAAAAAAACAAAAAAATACTATTTAAATAAATATAATTAATAAGGTTATTAACAAGGGTTTTAACAATGTTAAGATTTCTTGATTTTTAAGGAGCTCAACAGCGCTTTTGTAATTAAAATTAATAAGAAAATTATGTTAGCAATAATAAATATTAAACCTACAACAATTAAAGAATTATTTTGAAATAACAAATCATCAAATAACGAAAAATTCTTTTTTTCAGTGTTCCAAAAAGATATTATATAAATAAGTAGTACGCTAGATAGCAACTGAAATAAACCATGAAAATTTATTTGTTTTAATAAACTTATTTTCAGTAATGAATTAAAGACAATATAAAGGAAGACTATAAATGAACTTATTAAAAGTAGTGTTTCATAAACATGTTTATCAGCAACCACATAATAAGTATCATAAATATTAATAACTATTTCAGTATTTTTATTTGATATAAGATATGCCAATAACAATAGTATAATTGTTGAAAACCAAAACTTATATGATTTTAAAAATTTCATATAAAATTAAATCTTCAACCTAGAATTTGCCATTACATTTTGCTCTACAAAATCACCTTCTAAAAATTTTAAATATCCAACAATTGCAATCATAGCTGCATTGTCTGTAGTAAATTCAAATTTAGGAACATAGGTGGTCCAACCATGCTTAGCTTCTCCATCTTTTAAAGCTTGTCTAATTCCAGAATTTGCAGATACACCACCACCAATTGCAATATGTGTAATGCCTGTTTGTTTAGAGGCTTGTTTAAGCTTGTCGGTTAAAATCCCAATAATTGTATATTGAATTGAGGCACAAATATCGTTTAGATGTTCTTCTATAAAATTTGGATTTTCTTTGACTTGGTTTTGAATAAAATATAACACTGCAGTTTTAAACCCAGAAAAACTAAAATTTAAACCATCCACTTTAGGTTTAGTAAATGTAAAGGCTTTAGGATTGCCCAACTTTGCAAGTTTATCAATTTGCGGACCAGCAGGATACCCTAAACCTAATAGTTTTCCGCTTTTATCATATGCTTCTCCGACTGCATCATCAATAGTTTCGCCAATTACGTCCATATTAAAATAATGATTGACTTTTACTATTTGCGTATGTCCACCAGAAATAGTCATAGCCAAAAACGGAAAAGGTGGTTTATCAAAACCATCTTCATCTATAAAATGTGCTAAAATATGGGCTTGCATGTGATTAACATCAATCAAAGGGATATTTAATCCAAATGCTAAAGATTTTGCAAAAGACGTACCAACCAATAAACTTCCCATAAGTCCTGGACCTTTGGTAAAAGCTACTGCACTTAGTTGAGACTTTGTAATGCCTGCTTTTTTTAAAGCTTGATCTACCACTGGAACAATATTTTGTTGATGTGCTCTAGAGGCTAATTCCGGTACCACACCACCATAAGCTTCATGTATTTTTTGATTAGCTATAATGTTACTAAGTATTTTTCCGTTATGTATTACAGAAGCTGCTGTATCGTCACAAGAGCTTTCAATTCCTAAGATGTAAATATTTTGTGTTGACATTAGTTAATTTTGGGCATAATAATTGTTAATTTTGATGTGTAAATTAACAACTAAATTACATTTGTTAACGTATTTACAAAAGTAAGGTATTCTTAATAATTTTTTAAGCCATTAAATAGTATCAAAAAGTTTTTTAAAATAATAGCCAAATTAATAGCAATACTATTGTTGCTATTTATCATTTTGGTATTGGTACTATCTATTCCTGCAGTACAAACTAGTCTTGGTAAGTATGCTACTAAAAGATTAAATGAAGAATTTAAGACTAATATAAACATTGAAAAGGTAGGACTACAATTTAATGGTGATGTCGAATTAAAAGGTGTTTTAATAAAAGATTTTAAAAAAGACACACTTATAAGTGCTTCAGAATTAAACACATCAATTATTAGTTTTAAAAATTTATATGATGGTAAACTTAACTTAGGAGATATTAATCTTGATGATTTGGTATTTAATGTAGTTAAATATCAAGGTGAGACAGATACCAATCTTGATGTATTTGTTGCTAGGTTTAATGATGATAATCCTAGAAAAGATAAAAGCGAATTTTTATTATCCTCAAGCGATGTAACTATTAATAACGGAACCTTTAGATTAATAGATGAAAATAAGCAAACTCCTCAAATACTTAGATTTGATAAGATAAACCTTAACGGAACCAATTTTGTAATTGATGGAAGCGATGTTACATCTAGAATAAATACGTTGCAATTTGTTGATAGTCGTGGATTGAAATTAGAAAACCTTACTTCAGACTTTTCGTATACATTAACACAAATGCGATTTGATAATTTAAGCCTGAAAACTCCAGAATCATTTATAAAAGGTAACTTGGTTTTTGATTATACTAGAGAGGATTTTAAAGCATTCGAAGATAAAGTAAAAGTCTCTGCCAATTTTAATGAGGGTAGTGTTTTATTGGATGAATTAAACGTTTTTTATAATGAATTTGGTGTTAATCAGCGTGCTAACTTTAGCACAAAAATATCAGGGACATTAAATGACTTAACAACTCGTGATTTAGATCTTCAAACAAACAGAAACACGACCATTAAAGGGACAATAAATTTTAAAAACTTATTTAATAGCGAGGAAAATAATTTTGCTATGGTTGGTGACTTTAGAAATTTATCTTCTAATTACAAAGACTTAAAAGCATTGTTGCCAAATGTTTTGGGAGAGTCTATTCCATCTATTTTTGACAAACTAGGTAGTTTTAGTGCATCTGGTACATCAAACATTACTCCTAACAAAATTAAAGCAGATTTAGAAATAAATACTAAGTTGGGCTATATCGATTCTAATCTTGAAATGTCCAATATAGATAATATAGATTTTGCATCTTACAAGGGTAATCTTATACTAGACGAGTTTAATTTAGGCTTAATGCTTGACGATCCCAAATTAGGTGTAGCGTCTTTAAATGTAGACGTGGATGGTGTTGGTTTTAAAAAGGAAAATCTATCAACACAGTTAAAAGGTGATATTTACAACATAAAGTATAATAACTATAACTACCAAAACATAGTTGTTAATGGTCAATATAAACAAAGCAAGTTTAACGGAAAATTAGTATCAAACGATAAAAATCTTAAACTTGAGTTTAATGGTTTAGCAGATTTATCAAAGGACATTAGCACTTTTGACTTTGTAGCTAATGTTAATTATGCTAATCTTAAAGCACTTAATTTTTATAAAAGGGATGAGCAGTCAGAATTTACAGGTATAGTAGACATGAAAATGAAAGCTACTAACATTGACGACGCTGTTGGTAGTATTAATTTTAAAAATACAGTTTATAAAAACGAGAACGACACCTATATATTTAAAGACTTTGCAATCAGTTCAGAATTTTCAAAGAATGAGCGTTTTATCAAAATAAATTCTCCAGACATCATAGAGGGACAATTAAATGGTAACTTTAAGTTTAATGATTTAGATGTTCTTTTTGAAAACTCATTAAAAAGTATTTATGCTAATTACGTTCCTAATCAAATTATAGGTAATCAGTACATTGACTTTAATTTTAAAATTTACAATAAGATAGTCGAAGTCTTTTTACCAGAAGTTGAAGTTGGAGCCAATACCTTTATAAAAGGACGAGTAGAGAGCAATGAGAAAGCGTTTAAACTAACTTTTAAATCACCAAAAATTAAGCTATTAGATTATTTTGCTGAAACTATAGAAGTACAAGTAGACAATAACAATCCGTTATTTAATACTTACGTAGAAGTGGATAGCGTTTTTACCAAGCATTATAGTGTCTCTAAGTTTAATTTAATAAATGTAACACTTAATGATACATTATTTATGCGTTCTGAGTTTAAAGGAGGAAAGCGTAATGACGATAATTATAATTTAAGTTTTTACCATACCATCAATAAAGATAATTTATCTGTAGTTGGGTTTAAAAAGAGTGATGTTACTTTTAAAAACAATAAATGGTTTGTTAATGAGGATAAAAATAAATTCAACAAAATAATATTTGACAGAGATTTTAAAAACTTTAAAATTGAAGAGTTAGTAATGAATCATGAGAATGAAGAAATTAAACTTGCAGGAACAATAAGAGATTCTACTTACAAAGATTTAAAACTCAACTTTAAAGATGTAGATCTAAATAAAATAATTCCAGATGTCGAAAAATTAACAATTGCAGGAAATATTAATGGAAAATTAGATATTCTGCAGCAAAACGGAAACTACCTCCCAAATTCATCTATTACTATAGATAACTTAGAAGTTAACGAGACGTTTCTTGGGTCATTTGATGCAAAAATTACAGGTAATGCAACATTATCTAATTATATAGTTGATGCTAAAATTAAGGATGACAACACTAATTCTTTCACCGCAAAAGGTAATATTAATACAAATAATGGTGATGCAATTATTGATGTTAACTTAGCATTTAATAAATTTAGCTTGCAGATTTTAAATCCGTTTTTAGAGGGAGTTTTAAGTGACATTAGAGGTGATGTATACGGAACTGCTAAAGTGTTAGGTAATCTTAATAAGCCTAGTTTTAATGGACAATTAAATATAGATAATGGTGGCTTGGGTGTGCCTTATCTAAGCGTAGATTATGCTTTCCAAGACAATGCATCTGTATCACTTAAAAACCAATCATTTATTTTTAATACAATAAATATAACAGATACTAAAGAAAACTCTAAAGGTTTATTAGATGGTAGTATTAGCCATACTAATTTTTCTAAATGGAAATTAGATCTTAATTTAGAAACTCCACGATTATTAGTACTAGATACTCAAGAAACAGAAGAGTCTTTATATTACGGAACAGGATTTATTGGTGGATCAGCATCAATTTATGGACCGTCAGAAAATTTAAGCATCAATGTAATAGGAGAAACTAAAACAGGAACTGTCTTTAAAATTCCTTTAAATGATAATGAATCGTTTGGAGATAATTCAATCATTCACTTTTTAAGCCCAGAAGAAAAACAAGCTAAACAAGAAGGTGTAGAAATTGAGACTGAAGTTAATTCGGGATTAGATTTAAATTTTGAATTAGATGTAACCGAAGATGCAGAAATTGAAATATTAATAGACAAAACTTCAGGAAGTACAATTAAAGGTCGAGGAGTAGGTGGTTTATTAATAGAAATAAATACTAATAATAAATTTGATATGTATGGTGATTTCGTGGTGTACGAAGGTGTTTATAACTTTTTATATGGCGGAGTTATTCAAAAACAATTTATAGTTGAACCCTACGTAAGTAATCTTGCGTGGAATGGACCACCTTTAGATGCCATTATAGATATAAAAGCAAAGTACGTTACGCGTGCTAACCCTTCACCATTATTAGACAATTCTATAAATAGAAGTATTCCTGTAGAATTAACACTAGAATTATCAGACCGATTAGAAAGACCTGAAATTAATTACGAGTTTAACTTCCCAAATACTAGCTCAACCATTAGATCAGAAATAGATTATCGTTTAGATTCTAAAGAGGAAAAAGAAAGTCAAGCTCTATTTTTAATTGCAACTGGAGCGTTTAGTAGTGGACTTAACAATATTAACTTTACTGGTACTTTAACAGAGCGTTTAAATGGTTTAGTAAACAATCTATTATCCAGTGGTGATGGTAAATTTAACATAGGTGTCAATTTTGAAGCAGGTCAAAATCGTCCAGATTTTCAAACAGACAATCGTGTTGGTTTAACACTGCAAACAAAAATCTCAGATCGTGTATTAATTAATGGTAAACTAGGTGTGCCAGTTGGTGGACTAGGTGACTCTGTAATTGCAGGAGATGTTCAGGTTGACTTTTTATTAAATGAAGAAGGAACACTAACAGCAAAAGTATTTAATAGAGAAAATAGTATTAGAAACTTTGGAGAAGAGATAGGCTATACACAAGGTGTAGGTTTATCTTATAGCGTATCATTTGATACTTTTGGCGAATTATTACGAAAAATCTTTAGTCCAAAAAAGGAACAAGAAAATCAAGAGCTTCAAGAAGACAACAATCCAGATACGAGTACAGAAAACAACTCGCCATTTCCAGAGGATATGACTTTTAAAAAAGAGTAAAAACCTACAAGCTTATTTTACACTTTCACCCTTTTAACACCCTGTTTTTTATTAAGTTATTAACGAAAACGTTATAGTTTTTTACTTGTCGTTAAATTTTAGCAAAAGCCATGTTAAATCTAATTTTTCTTTAGTAGTTTTACTTTATTAAGTAAAAATACATGTCAAAAAACATAAAAAAAATTGCAGTTATGACTTCTGGAGGAGATGCTCCAGGAATGAATGCTGCTATTCGTTCTGTTGCCAGAACTTGTGCATACTACAATATAGAATGTGCTGGGATATATCGTGGATACGAAGGTATGATTGAAGGTGATTTTAAAGAGTTAACAGCACGTAACGTAAAAGGCATTATTAATAAAGGAGGAACAGTTTTAAAATCTGCTAGATCCAAAGAATTTCGTACTAAAGAAGGTCGCCAAAAAGCTTACGATGCACTTAAAGCAGCAGATATTGATGCTTTAGTTACTGTTGGTGGAGATGGAACGTTTACAGGTGCTCTAATTTTTAATCAAGAATTTAACTTTCCAGTAATGGGTATTCCTGGAACTATTGATAATGATATTTTTGGTACCTCACACACCTTAGGTTATGATACTGCATTAAATACAGTAGTTGAAGCTATAGATAAAATTAGAGATACAGCTAGTTCTCATAATCGTTTATTTTTTGTTGAAGTTATGGGACGTGATGTTGGTCATATCGCATTAAACGTTGGTGTTGGAGCAGGAGCTGAAGAAATTTTAATACCTGAAGAAGATTTAGGTTTAGATAGATTATTAGAGTCTTTAAGGCGTAGTAAATTATCTGGTAAATCCTCAAGTATTGTAGTAGTAGCTGAAGGTGATAAAATAGGTAAAAATGTCTTTGAACTAAAAGATTATGTTGAAGAAAACATGACCGAGTACGAAGTGCGAGTGTCTGTACTTGGTCACATGCAACGTGGTGGCTCACCATCTTGTTTTGATCGTGTACTAGCCAGTAGAATGGGTGTTAAAGCTGTAGAAAGTTTACTAGAAGGTAAATCTAACTATATGGTTGGTTTACTAAATGATAAAATAGAATTAACTCCATTAGAACAAGCAGTTAAAGGAAAATCAAAAATAAACGAAGAATTAATCCGTGTGTCAGATATCATGACCACATAATATAAATCGAATAAACTAAAACAAAAATATGTCAACATTAAAATTAGGAATTAACGGATTTGGTAGAATTGGTCGTATCGTATTTAGAGCGACTGTAAAACGTGACGATGTAGATGTTGTTGCAATTAATGATCTATTAGATGTCGATCATTTAGCTTACTTATTAGAATATGATTCCGTGCATGGAAGATTTGACGGAACCATAGAGGTAAAAGACGGTCATTTAGTAGTAGACGGAAAAACCATTAGGGTAACTGCAGAACGAGATCCTAAAAGTTTGAAATGGGATCAAGCAGGAGTTGACGTTGTAGCAGAGTGTACAGGTATTTTTACAACACTTGAAACAGCTAATTATCATATTGAAGGTGGTGCTAAAAAAGTAGTTATTTCTGCACCAAGTAAAGATGCACCTATGTTTGTAATGGGTGTTAATGACGATAAACTTAAAGCATCAGATACTATAGTGTCTAATGCCTCTTGTACAACTAACTGTTTAGCACCTTTGGCTAAAGTTATTGAAGATAATTTTGGAATTGAAGAAGCTTTAATGACAACTATTCATGCAGCAACATCTACACAGTTTACAGTAGATGCTCCTTCACGTAAAAATTATCGTTTAGGACGTAGTGCGTTAAACAATATTATTCCAACTTCTACAGGTGCTGCAAAAGCAGTAGGTAAAGTTATACCAGAATTAGACGGAAAATTAACAGGAATGGCATTTAGAGTACCAACTGTAGATGTATCTGTTGTAGATTTGACAGTTAAAACAAAAAAAGAAACCTCTTTAGAAGACATTAAAGCTGCAATGAAAAAGGCTGCTGATGGTAGCATGAAAGGTGTTTTAGGTTATACAGAGGATGCAGTAGTGTCTCAAGATTTTGTTAGTGAAGTTAGAACTAGCGTGTTTGATGCAGACTCTGCTATAGAATTAAACTCAACATTTTTTAAGTTAGTCTCTTGGTATGATAACGAATTTGGTTACTCTAATAAATTAGTAGATTTAGCTCAAAAAGTGAATGCTTTATAAGCTATATTTTATATTATAACAGTAAGCACAGTAAAATGGATATTTTAATTCATTTTACTGTGCTTTTTTTTATCTTTCCATAAATTTTTATAAAATGATTTTAGTTGTTGATAGTGGTTCTACAAAATGCGATTGGATTGCAGTAGATAAAAATGGTAACCAATTACTTGAAAAAATCCGTACCAAAGGTTTAAATCCTGCAATAATATCTGAAAAGAAAATTAAAAAGGTTTTAAAAAAAAGTAAGCCTTTAAAAGAAAATAAAGATAAAGTAACCCATGTTTTTTTCTATGGAGCAGGTTGTGGTACAGAAAACCCACGATTAATGCTTAAAGTTATTTTACAAGAGTTTTTTCCAAATGCAGATATACTGGTAGCAGAAGACACTATGGCTGCAGTCTATGCAACTATTAATACTCCAGATGAAGCTGCTGTAGTCTGCATTATGGGTACTGGATCAAATTGCAGTTATTATGATGGTAAACAATTGCACCAACGTGTTAAGTCTTTAGGATATACTATTATGGATGACGCTTCAGGTAATTATTATGGTAAAGAATTATTGCGTGATTATTATTTTAACCATATGCCAGAAGAAATTAAAATAGCTTTTGCCGATAAGTATAACCTCGAAGCAGACTATATAAAATATAACCTCTATAAGCAACCCAATCCTAATGCCTATTTAGCTCAGTTTGCTGAGTTCATGATTTTAAATAAAGATTCAGAATATATAGTTGAATTAATAAAATCTGGAATTAGACGCTTTGCAAAAAATATGATATTGCAATTTAAAGAAGAATTAAAAACCGTTCCAGTACATTTTGCAGGATCAATAGCTTTTTTCTGTCAAGATGAAATCAAAGTAGTAGCCAAAGAATTAGGATTTAAAGTTGGCAATTTTGAAAGACGACCAATTGAAGGATTAGTTGCGTTTCATACTAAAACTATAGACTAATTAATGGAAATAGCAATAATTGCACATGATGGTAAAAAAGCTGAAATGGTTCAGTTTTTAAATGAGCACAAGTCTACTTTACTTCAAAAAAACATTTCATTAATATCAACAGGTACAACAGGTAAAAAAGTAAAAAAAGCAGGATTTGAAGTCTTGAGAATGTTATCTGGACCTTTAGGTGGAGACGCACAAATTGCTGCACGCGTTGCAGAAGGAAAATGTAATATGGTTATCTTTTTTAGAGACCCTCTAGAAAAACATCCTCACGAACCAGACGTTTTGATGCTTATGCGTTTATGTGATGTACATGATGTGCCATTAGCAACAAATTTAGCAACTGCTGAACTATTAATAAAAGCTATTTAACAGCTATCATACTTATTTCAACATTGACAAATTTTGGCAAGTTAGCGACCTCTACAGTTTCTCTTGCTGGAGCAGTATCGTCATTAAAATATTGACTATACACTTCATTTATTAGACCAAAATTATTCATATCGCTAATAAATATAGATGTTTTAATTACATGCTCAAAAGTCATGCTTGCAGCTTCTAAAACTGCTTTCATATTTTCCATGACTTGCTTGGTTTCTATTTTAATATCATCTAAAACGAGTTCTCCTGTTTCAGGATGTAACGCAATTTGACCAGACGTATAAAGTGTATTACCACTTAATACTGCTTGATTATAAGGTCCAATTGGAGCTGGAGCTTTTGTAGTACTAATAATTTTTTTCATTATATAAAGGTAATTATTATAATCGTTCGTCAGGTCTTCGACGTTGTTCGTATTTTAAATCTTTTAATATGTTAGATTTTATTCCTATGAAAAAATTCCATCGATTATACGTACCAAAAGGAACCCAACTAAAATTCATCCTCCAGCTTAATAAATCACGCTGAAAACGTAATTGTGTTAATCCAAATCCTTTGTTTTTAAAATCATAACTCGAAGATCCACCTATAGACCATTTTGGAGAAATTTCTATATCTCCAGAAAACATTAGTGAGTGTGAGGATATTTCATTTTGACGTCTACTATTAGAATAATTTAATGCGTAAGCTATCCTAAAATTCCATGGTATTTTATAATTATACAGTTCTCCAGGTTCTTCTTCCTCTTCATCTTTATCCTTGTCCAAGAAACTAGAATCAGCAAAATCTTCTGACACACCAAATAAATCGTCATCACGACCTCCACTTAACAATCTCTCTTTTTTAGCATTTTCGTTTTCATCTTTTGCTCCAAGACCTTTACTATCAAAGCTATAACCTAATGTAAAATTAGCACTTGTCATCCTAAATAAACTACCACCATTATTGATGTTAAGCGTGTTTATTTTATTGTTATTTGTGTCTAAAGCATATGGATCTAAGGTTGCTCCAAAATTAATATTCATTTTATTATTAAATAGTTGTGTTCCACCTGTGACTCTTAAAGGACTCCAGTTTAACGAGTCTCCTGCAACATTGTAAGAGGTTGAAAAATTTAAATTATTTAATAATATTATTTTTTTTGGTTCTACTTTAGTCGAGTCCTTATCTCTAACTTTAGCTTCAAAATTATTAGAAACGCCAATACCTATAGAGCTAGAAAATGTATTGTTTGGTGTTCCAAATAGGTTGTTTTCAAAACGAGTATATTCAGATAGTGTTGTTCCATCTGCATCTATGACTTCTACTGTGTCATAATAATTATCAAAAGCAGGATTGATGTTATAACTTATGGTTGGTCTAATGACATGTCTAATAGCCTGAATTTTTTTATTTTCTTTGTTTTTATCCAAATTAAACATACCATAAATAGTAGTACCAATGCTGGTTGAAAAATTATAAGTCCTAAACGCATCAAATCCAGTCACGTTTTCAGAAACAATGGTTTCTGTTTCAGGATCAAAAAATTTATTTACTGTATTAAGTGTCCAAACTTCATTAAAATTAGCACTTGCACTCATACTAAAATGCTTAAACACTTTAAAATTAGTAGTTAAAGGGATAGTATGCTGTGCTCCAATTTTTGCGTCGTCAAACATTTCACTTTTAAAAAAAAACTCTTCTGTAGTAGCTATTCTGTTTTCTGCTCTAAGGTTATACTGAAAATTAATATTTTGAATAATTCCTTTTTTAGAACCACCTTCTGGAGCAAAAGGAAATATACGACTAACACTACCCTGAAGTGTTGGTAAAGTCATATTTACAGTACCTGTTTGTGTATTTTGAGAATGAGAGGCAGTTAGGTTAACATTAACTTGTGGTTCCCCTTGAAACGATTTTGCATAAGAGATGGAAGACGCCAAGGTGTTATTTTGTGTGCTAGGTAAATTTATTTGATTAATAGACTGTTGGTAATAATTACTACTTCCTAAGTTAACTGATGCAGAAAAACGAGACGTTGGATTTGCTTTTCCATCTTGAGCATGCGACCACCTGATGTTATAAATAGTGGTTTTTGCATAATCAGGAAAACCACGCTCGCTAGTGATTAAATTTTCATATCTAAAGCCAACATTACCATTAAATTTATATCGTGTCGCGTATTTACTTTCTAGTCGTAATCCATAACTACCATTAGTGTAGTAATCTCCAAGTACTGCTAAATCAACATAGTCACTAATAGGAAAATAATAACCTCCATTTTGTAAAAAATAGCCTCTAGTACCATCCTCACCAAAACTAGGAAAAATAACACCTGAAGTACGTTTTTTTGTTAATGGAAAAAAAGCAAAAGGCAGTCCAATTGGTGTTGGTACATCATAGATAAATAGATTAGTTAATCCTGTTATAACTTTGCTTCCTGGAACTAGTTTACCAGTTCTAATTAAGAAGTAATATTCAGGATCGTCTAAATCTTCAGCAGTAGTAGCTTTGGCATTTTTGAGATAGTATACAGAATCATTTACCTTTTTTGTTACCTCAGATTTAATATTCATTCCGCTTTGTTCTGTCACAGAATTATAAATTAAACCTTGTTTAGTTTGGGTATTAAATACAATAGAATCTGGTTCTACAACATTTTCACCTTGTTTAAAAACAGGACGTTGCGTGTACACTCCTGAAGTATCAACTATACCTTTAGCATACACCAAATCTTGGTTAAAATCTATAATGATGTGACCAGCAGTAATATCCATATCTTCATAAAGCACCTGTGCTTCATTATAGAGATACATTTTAGATTCTTTTTTCTTATAAGCCATATAATCTGCAGCTTTATAAGATACTGTGCTATTTAATAAAGGTTTAGGTTTTATAGAGTCTGTTTTGACGCTATCTATTTCTTTTTTAGTGTCAACCAATTCATTAATGCTTACTGTAGTAGAGTCTACCTCTTGGGTGACAGGTTCCTCTTTAACATCAACAGCTGGTAATTTTGTGCCCTCTTTGGGAATATCGCCTTGCGCAAAGCTAAAAGTGTTAATAAACACTGTAAAACTCAAGGTAAAAAGTATGTTAAGACTAGGTGTACGCAATGCTTTTAAATGTATTTTTGTAAAAGTATGGCTTGGTTTTTGAATTGACAAAACTACATATATTATTTTATGAATGTTTTAATATTCGTTAAAATTTATATATCATACTAAACGCAATTAAAATTGGTTATTATATCTATGCAAACGCACGTATTTAAACTTTTCGTATCCATTATAATAGTATTAACATTTAGCCTGACTAAAGTAGTAAATGCACAATCAAATGATGATAAATTTGTGGTTGTTTTAGATGCAGGACATGGTGGTAAGGATCCTGGTAATTTAGGAAGTGGATACAAAGAAAAACAGATAGCTTTAAATATTGTTTTAAAAGTGGGAAAGGCTTTAGAGAAAAATTCTGGCATCAAAGTCATTTATACACGTAAAACAGACGTGTTTGTTGAGTTAAGAGAAAGAGCAGCTATTGCTAATAGAGCTGATGCAGATTTATTTGTCTCTGTGCATTGTGATTCTCATAACTCTAGTGCACATGGAGCTGGTACTTTTGTTATGAGTTTAGCAAAATCGTCTCAAAATTTAAATACTGCTAAAAAAGAAAACGAGGTTATTTTTCTAGAGGATAATTACGAAGAAAACTATAATGGGTTTGATCCAAATAAACCAGAATCATTAATTGGTATATCAATTCTCCAAGAAGAGTATTTGGAGCAAAGTATTCAACTAGCCAATCTTATTCAGGATAATATGGTTAAACTGAAACGCAAGGACAGAAAAGTAAAACAGGATATTTTTTGGGTTTTGCACAATACTTATATGCCAAGTGTTTTAGTAGAAACTGGCTTTTTAACTTACAAGAAAGAAGGTGCTTATTTAAATTCTGCTAAGGGTCAAAAAGAAATGGCTAAATCTATTTCTGATGCGATTTTAACATTTAAAGACAAATTAGATGGAAATGTTGGTAAACAGATTATTAATGAAAACATCAAAGACACCATTCCAAACGAAGAAAAACCAATAAAAAATACCGTTTTTAAAATTCAGATTGCAGCTAGCTCAAAAGCACTGGAGCCTAAAGCTTATAATTTTAAAGGACTTAAAAATATATCTAGAATAAAAGCTGGTACTTTGTATAAGTACTATTTTGGATATACCTCAGATTATAATAAAGCACAAAAACTACAAATAGAAGCCAAAAATAAAGGTTATAAAGATGCATTTATTGTAGCTTATAAAGACGGAAAACTAATTAAACTATCAGAAGCTTTAAAAAGCGAAGTTAATTAGACTGATTCTTTTATAATTTATTTCTAATTTTGTTACGCAACCTAAATTTAGCATTTTGAAACTATCACTAGAAGTTAAAACAGCCATACTTGTCATACTTGGAATCATATTTTTCATTTTTGGATTTAGTTATTTAAAAGGAAATAACATTTTTGATTCCAACAATACATATTATACAGAGTTTGATTATAATGCATTATCTATTTCTGCTCCTGTTTCCATTAAAGGAAACACTGTAGGAAAAGTTAAGGAGATTAAATACGATTTTGAATCTGGAAAAACTAGAGTGGCTTTTTCTGTAGATAATAAATTAGAATTTTCAAAAAACAGTACCATTAGATTATTCCAAACAGGATTAATGGGTGGTAATGCTTTGGCTATCATTCCTGCAAACGATAACCAAATCGCTCAAGATGGCGATTTTATTCAATCTGAAATAAAACAAGGCTTGGTTAATAGTCTTACCAACGACTTTTCTCAATTAAGCACTAATTTAGATGGTACATTAAAAACTGTAGATACCTTAATGGGTAACTTAAATACATTAGTAGCCGATCAATCTGAAACGGGTTTAAAAAATACGTTAGCAGAGCTTAATTCCACCTTAAAATCGTATAAAGGTCTAGCATATTCAATCAATGATTTAGTGAAGAAAAATGATGATAACATTACCACTATGGTTGATAATTTTAACCAGACTAGTTCTAATTTAAATTCCATGACCGAAAAGTTAGATAAAGTTGATATTTACAAAACGGTAGCAAATTTGGAAGCCACATTAAATAATGTTAATAGTCTGCTTGCCAATGTTAAAAATGGCGAAGGCTCTTTAGGGAAGTTAATGACTGATGATCAGTTGTATTCCAATTTAGAAGGTGCAGCATTACAGATGGAGCAACTGTTAGAGGATATGAAGTTAAACCCAAAACGCTATGTACATTTTTCATTATTCGGAAAAAAAGCAAAGCGTTACGATGCTGACGGTAACGAAGTTAAAGAAGATTAAGACCAAAATACAACCACCAAATGGAATACTTACCAAATATACTGTTCGCCATTGCTCTTGCATTAGGGATTGGCTATTTTGCAAATAATGTTAGAAAACTAATTAGAAACATAAAACTGGGTAAATCAGTTGATGTGTCAGACAACAAACCACAACGTTGGAAAAACATGGCTTACATCGCTTTAGGTCAAAGCAAAATGGTTAAACGTCCTATAGCAGGAATTTTACATGTCATAGTCTATGTTGGTTTTGTAATAATAAATATCGAGGTTTTAGAAATAATTATAGATGGTCTTTTTGGGACTCACAGAATTGGTCATAAATTTTTACCAGAATCTGTCTACGGATTTTTAATAGGTAGTTTTGAGATTTTAGCAGTTTTGGTGTTGGTAGCTGTTATTATTTTTTGGTTAAGACGAAACGTAATTAAATTAAAACGTTTCATGAAAGATGAGATGAAGGGTTGGCCAAAATCTGATGGTAATATTATTTTATATTTTGAGGTTGTTTTGATGTGCTTGTTTTTAGTAATGAATGCAACAGACACTGTTTTTCAAGGCTATAATTCAGGTAATGTTATAAGTCAATTTATAGCGCCTTGGTTTGACGGATTTTCGGAAGCAACACTACACACTATAGAGCGTACTGCATGGTGGCTACATATATTAGGGATTTTAGTATTTTTAAATTATCTATACTTTTCTAAGCATTTACATATTTTATTAGCTTTCCCTAACACATATTATGGAAAACTAACTCCTCAAGGACAGTTTACTAATAATGATGCAGTAACAAAAGAGGTAAAACTTATGATGGATCCTAATGTCGATCCATTTGCAGCTCCTCCCGAAGGTGCAGAAGCTGCAATGCCAGAAAAGTTTGGTGCTAGTGATGTCCAAGATTTATCTTGGGTCAATTTACTAAACGCTTACACTTGTACGGAATGTGGACGTTGTACTAGCGAGTGTCCAGCAAACCAAACAGGTAAAAAATTATCACCTCGTAAAATTATGATGGATACTAGAGATCGTCTCGAAGAGGTTGGTAAAAACATAGATGCCAATAAAGGAACCTTTGTTGACGATGGAAAGCAATTATTAGGCGACTATATTACCAATGAAGAGCTTTGGGCTTGTACTAGTTGTAATGCTTGTGTAGAGGCTTGTCCAGTCAGTATCGATCCATTAAATATTATTATGGAAATGCGTCGTTACTTAGTTATGGAACAAAGTGCAGCGCCAACAGAATTAAATAATATGATGACCAATATAGAAAATAACGGTGCACCTTGGCCTTACAACCAAATGGACCGACTAAATTGGAAAAATGAATAGTTAAACAATTGAAATACTGTGTCTTAATATCGATAATGTCAATTTTTAGTTTTAATACACTAAAGGCGCAAGATTATAAAAAAGACTCATTACAATTTAAGATAATTACACAAATAAAATATAAGTCTAGTCAAGTAGAAAGCATCAGTCTTAAAAAAGTATTTTGTGATTATTGTACAGAAAAGCAAACGGAACAGTTAGGCTTACAAGCGCTAAAACTAGCAGCTTTAGAGCAAGAAAATCCTAAAAACATAAAAAACAACGGAATCAAATTATTATCCATTTATATTAGGCTTTCAAAAAAAGATTTTAAAGCTATAAATGATTAAACTCTAAATATATGAGCGAACAACTTACAGTGCCAACTATGGCAGAATTTATGGCTCAAGGCAAACAACCAGAAGTGTTATTTTGGGTTGGTTGCGCTGGAAGCTTTGATGATAGAGCAAAAAAAATAACTAAAGCATTTGTACGTATTCTTAACAAAGCAAATATTGATTTTGCAGTGTTAGGTGCAGAAGAAAGTTGTACTGGCGATCCTGCAAAACGATCTGGTAACGAGTTTTTATTCCAAATGCAAGCAGTAACTAATATAGAGGTTTTAAATGCTTACGAAGTTAAAAAAATAGTCACCGCTTGTCCACATTGTTTTAATACCTTAAAAAATGAATATCCAGGATTAGGTGGAAATTATGATGTAGTACATCACACACAGTTTTTAAAAGGCTTATTGGATGATGGTCGTATGACTATTGAAGGTGGACAATTTAAAGGTAAACGTATTACTTTTCATGATCCATGTTACCTAGGTCGTGCTAATAATGTCTACGAAGCGCCAAGAGATTTAATCAAGAAATTAGATGCTGAATTAGTGGAAATGAAATCCTGCAAATCTCGTGGTTTATGTTGTGGAGCAGGAGGAGCACAAATGTTTAAAGAACCTGAAAATGGTAATAAAGACATTAATATAGAACGTACTGAACAAGCTTTAGACACAAAACCTCAAATTATAGCTGCTGGTTGTCCATTTTGCAATACAATGATGACAGATGGTATTAAAGGAAAGGAAAAAGAAGGAGAGGTAGAAGTTATGGATATCGCAGAATTAATCGCTAATGCACAAGATTTATAAATTTAATTAAAATGAATAAAACCCTAATTACACTAATCGCTACTATAGGCTTTGTTACTACATTAAGCGCACAATCTAAAGAAGAAGTTGTTGACAAAATAGCTCAAGAAACTTGTCAGTGTATTGACGCTAAAGGCATAGATATGACTATGGAAAACAAAACCAAAATAGAAATGGAATTTGGTTTATGTTTAATAGAATCTTACAATAAAAATAAAAAAGAAGCAGATAAGTATTTTGAAGTTTCTTTGCTTGATGAAAGTTCTGTAGAAGGAATTGCAGAATTAGTTGGTATGCAAATGGTAAGCTATTGTCCTAACGTGTTTTCAGTTTTTATTGAAGAAGAACTTGAAAATGACAACACGTATTCTGTTGAAGAAGTGTCTGGTAAGTTTGTTAGCATGACAACCAACGAGTTTAATACTATAGTCATCAAAGATTCTGACAGTAATAGAGAAATAAAACTGATTTGGTTAACCTATTTTGATGGTTCAGATTTGTTAGACAATCCTAAGAAATTAAAAGGTAAAAAAGTTAAAGTAGAATATGAAGAGCTAGAGCTTTATGATCCTAAAATAGAAGAATACAGAAATTTTAAAGTAATTTCACGCTTACAAGAAATGTAATTTTCATTTGTAACTGTATACCATTAAAAAATGACCAACGAAATTTATCTTCTAAATATTTCTGGACCAGACAAGCCTGGATTAACGTCTACATTAACGGATGTTTTAGCTCACTATGGTGCCAAAGTATTAGACATTGGTCAGGCCAATATTCATGACACCTTATCTTTAGGTTTTTTATTTGAAATAGATTCTAGTAGTAGCTCTGCAGCAGTTCTAAAAGATTTATTATTTAAAGCTTACGAACTAGGCGTAAAAGCTAAATTCACACCCATTTCCTCAGAAGATTATGAGAAATGGGTAGGCTTACAAGGTAAAGATCGTTACATTGTTACTATTCTTGGCGAACGCTTAACTGCAGAACAAATTTCTAAAGTCACTAAAGTAATTTCAGATAAAAACTTAAATATTGACGCCATAAAACGTCTTACTGGGCGTACTTCACTAATAGAAAAAGAAGAATATCCTAGAGCATCCATACAATTATCCATTAGAGGAAAAATTGATAATAAAGCTGAATTTACAGAAAAATTCATGCAAATATCTCATAATTTAGATGTAGACATTGCGTTTCAAGAAGATAATATTTATAGAAGAAATAGACGTTTAGTCTGTTTTGATATGGACTCTACTTTAATACAAACGGAAGTTATTGACGAACTTGCAGAATTAGCTGGTGTTGGTAAAGAAGTAAAAGCTATTACAGAATCTGCAATGCAGGGAGAAATTGATTTTAATGAAAGTTTTAAAAGACGGATGAAGCTTTTAAAAGGCTTAAGTGAAGATGTGTTACATGAAGTGGCTATAAACTTACCAATTACTAAAGGTGCTAGACGATTAATAGATACCTTAAAAAGTTATGGCTTTAAAACTGCAATATTATCAGGTGGTTTTACATATTTTGGAGATTATCTTAAAAAAGAATTGGGTATGGATTACGTTTATGCTAATCAATTAGAAATTAAAGATGGAGCACTTACAGGTGGATATGTTGGAGATATTGTTGATGGTAACAAAAAAGCAGAATACTTAAAAGAAATTGCAAGAAAAGAAGGTATCAATATTAGTCAAACAATTGCAGTAGGAGATGGTGCAAACGACTTACCAATGCTTAATCTAGCAGGATTAGGTATTGCATTTCATGCCAAACCTAAAGTTAAGGATAATGCACAAAGCTCTATCTCAAGTATTGGGTTAGATGGTGTGTTATATTTATTGGGTTATCACGATAGGCATATAGATTTATTAGAATAAAACAAACCACATGTTAGTAGATTTTAACACTTTACCAGAAACTTCTAGAGTTTGGATATATCAAGCAAATCGCTCATTTTCTGATTCAGAATTAGAAGAGATTAAATCCAAGCTTGACAGCTTTATTGAAGGTTGGACAGCTCATGGAAGCGATTTAAAAGCAGGTTATGACATTAGATACAAACGCTTTATAATCATTGCATTAGACCAAGAACTTAATGTAGCAACTGGTTGTAGTATAGATGCTTCTGTAACATTTATTCAGCAATTAGAGAAAGATTATAATGTAGATTTATTAGATAAAATGAATGTGTCCTATAAGCAAGGCGAATTTGTAGCTCACAAAACCCTAACTGACTTCAGAAAAATGGCTAAAGACAAAGCGGTTTCTAAAAAAACCATTGTATTCAATAATTTAGTGACTAATATTGGAGAGCTAAATGAAAGTTGGGAAGTACCAGCTAGCCAGAGTTGGCACAATCGATTTTTAAAGTAAAATTGTTTACAACATACTTTATAATTCTATCCTAAAGTCCTTTAATAATACTTATAAATGTACTAATTTGGCATAGTTTTTAGTTGTATAGATAAGTACACCATAAAAAGCCTGTTTAGTATATGCGAAATTTATATTCCCTCATCTTACTTTTAATATCAGTTAGCTTTATTCAAGCACAAGATACTCCAAATCCTCTATTAGATAAAAATCCTGAAGCGCAAAAAAAATGGGTGGATAGCATATACAATGCTATGTCATTGGAAGAGAAGATAGGACAGTTGTATATGGTTCAAGTGTTTTCTAATCAAACACAAAAAGAGAAAAATGCAATTGTCAAATTAATTATAGATAACAAAATTGGAGGTTTAATCTATTCTAAGGGTGGACCTGTAAGACAAGCCAAATTAAATAACGAGCTTCAAGCTGCTGCAAAAACACCATTATTAATTGGTATGGATGCAGAATGGGGTTTAAGCATGCGATTAGATTCTACGTACGCGTTTCCATGGAATATGACTCTCGGAGCCATTAAAAACAATCAATTGATAGAGCAAACTGGTCGTCAATTAGGTGAGCATTGTAAGCGTATTGGTGTACATTTTAATTTTGCACCAGTTGTAGATATCAATACTAATCCAAATAACCCTATTATTGGGAATCGTTCTTTTGGAGAAGATAGGGATAATGTTACAGACAAAGCTTTAGCTTTTATGAAAGGGATGCAAAGTGCAGGTGTTTTAGCAAATGCAAAACATTTTCCAGGTCATGGTGATACAGATGCAGATTCTCATAAAACATTACCAACCGTCAATTTTGATGAAAAACGAATAGATTCAATAGAATTATATCCTTATAAAAAATTAATCAAAGAAGGTTTGTCTAGTGTAATGGTAGCCCATTTAAACATTCCTAGTTTAGCGTTAAGGGAAGGCTTTCCTTCGACATTATCTAAAAATATTGTAACAGATATCTTAAAAGAACGTTTGCAATTTAAAGGGTTGATTTTTACTGATGCACTTACCATGAAAGGCGCTGCAGATTTTGTAGAACCTAACTTAGATGGTAATAAGTCTAGCAATACAACTACTGGAGGAGACATAGATTTAGCAGCTTTTTTAGCTGGTAATGATGTGATGTTAATGTCTGAAGATGTTCCAGCTGCAATAGCAAAAATGGAAGTAGCTTTTGAAAACGGAATAATTACAGAACAACGATTAGCACATTCGGTTAAAAAGATTTTAATGGCTAAATACAAAGTTGGTTTGCATAATTATAAACCTATAGGAACATATAATTTAATTTCAGATTTAAACAGAATTAAAGATGATGCCTTGTATGAAATGTTAATAGAAAATGCTATTACCATTGCTAGGGACACTACAAACCAATTACCGTTTAGAAATTTGGAAACAAAAAAAATAGCCTATGTTAAATTGGGTGATGATGATGGCTCTTACTTTGTAGAAGAATTGAAAAAATATACTAAAGTCCATGAGATTTCTGCCTCAACATTAGATCAATTGATTACTAAATTACAAGCTTATAATACAGTTGTTGTTGGATTCCATAAATCTAATGATAGTCCTTGGAAAGGTTATAAATTTTCAAACCAAGAGCTAGTTTGGCTTCAAGAAATTGCTAGAAATAATAATGTTATTTTAAATGTATTTGCTAAGCCATATGCGCTATTAGATTTAAAAACAGTAACTAATATTGAAAGTGTTGTTGTAAGCTATCAAAATAGTAAAATAGCTCAAGAAAAATCAGCTCAATTATTATTTGGAGCTATTCCAGCTCGTGGAACGTTACCTGTCTCTGCTGGCGAATTCTTTAAAGTTGGAGATGGTAAACAAGCTAATAGTTTAGAGCGTTTAGGCTATACTATTCCAGAACGAGTAGGCATGTCTAGTTATGCGTTACAAAAAGTAGATTCTATTGCCAATCATGCTGTTAATGCTAAAATGACACCAGGTATTCAGCTAATAATTGCTAGAAAAGGAAAAGTAATTTATAATAAAAATTTTGGAAAACATACCTACGAAGGAAACCAATATGTCAAAGACGATGATGTCTATGATGTGGCTTCATTAACCAAAATAGTTGCTACTTTACCGTTGCTTATGGAATTAGAAGAACAAGGAATAGTGTCATTAGATACAAAGCTTTCAGAAATTATTCCACAGTATAAAAAGTCTAATAAAAAGAATGTTACACTAAAAAAAATGTTGTCACACTATGCGCAACTAAAACCTTGGATTCCTTTTTATTATAAGACTCTGGATACTACAACTAGCAGACCTTCAGCAAAATATTATAGAAAAAGTAAAACCAAAGGATTTTCTATCAAAGTCATGCCAGATTTATATTTAAGAGATGATTACAAGGACTCCATAAATACTATTATTAAAGATACAGATTTGCTATCAAGATTAAGGTATAGATACAGCGACTTGCCATATTATATCTTAAAGCAATACATAGAATCACACTACAATAAACCTTTAGACGAGTTAACTGCAGATCATTTTTATAAATCCTTAGGTGCTAATAATACGATGTATAATCCTGCAGAAAAAATTAGTAATACCAGAATAGTGCCTTCAGAGAACGATGACTATTATCGCTACCAAAAAGTACAAGGCTATGTCCACGATATGGGAGCAGCTATGCAAGGTGGTGTTGGTGGTCATGCAGGCGTATTTAGCAACGCAAATGATATAGCTAAAATTATGCAACTGTATCTACAAAAGGGGTTTTATGGAGGTAAACGCTATTTTAAAAATGAAACTTTAGACAAATTTAACACATGTTATTATTGCGAAAGTGATAACAGGAGAGGTATTGGTTTTGACAAACCACAATTGGGTGATGCAGGTCCAACCTGTGGCTGTGTTAGTATGACTAGCTTTGGACACTCAGGCTTTACAGGGACGTATGCTTGGGCAGATCCAGAACAAGAAATTGTTTATGTGTTTATGGCTAATAGAACATATCCAACGTCTAAAGGTCCTAACACCTTGCTAAGACAAGATATTAGGACTAATATCCAAGCTGCTATTTATGAAGCTATTATTGATTAATTACTAGATTTGAAAAAATGTAATGAATCAAGGTTTTGGAAGACTATTAAATTATAAATCATTAAGCTCTAAAATCTTAACTACTAAAAATTTAAAATGAAAATAGGTATAGTTTGTTATCCAACTTTTGGAGGAAGTGGAGTAGTAGCTACAGAATTAGGGCTGGAATTATCTAAACGTGGACACGAAATCCATTTTATAACCTACAATCAACCTGTCAGACTGGAACTATTAGGTAATAACGTGCATTTTCACGAGGTAAACGTACCAGAATACCCCTTATTCCATTATCAACCCTACGAGTTAGCTTTATCTAGTAAATTAGTTGATATGGTTAAACTTCATAATATTGAGGTGTTGCATGTGCATTATGCTATTCCTCATGCTTACGCAGCTTACATGGCTCAAAAAATGCTTAGAGAAGAAAATATTTATGTGCCTATAGTAACCACTTTACATGGTACAGACATTACTTTAGTTGGTAGTCACCCATTTTACAAACCAGCAGTTACCTTTAGTATTAATAAATCTGACGCTGTAACAGCTGTATCACAAAGTTTAAAGGATGATACGTTGCGTTTATTTGATATTAAAAATGACATTAACGTGGTCACTAACTTTATAGACATCAATAAATTTAGTCACGATTTTACAGATTGTCAACGTGCCATGATGGCTACAGATGAAGAAAAAATCATCACACACATTAGTAACATGAGAGAAGTAAAGCGTATTCCTGATGTAATTAACATTTTTAATAATATTCAAAAAGAAATTCCTGCAAAACTTATGATGGTAGGTGAAGGTCCAGAACGTGAGCCAGCTGAACGATTATGTCAAAAATTAGGCATTAGTGATAAGGTGGTGTTTTTTGGAAATAGTAACGAGATTGACCGTATTTTATGCTTTTCAGATTTATTTTTATTACCAAGTAAAACAGAAAGCTTTGGTTTATCTGCTTTAGAAGCTATGGCGTCTGGAGTACCAGTAATTTCAAGTAATACTGGCGGAATACCTGAAGTTAATAAAGAGGGCTTTTCAGGATTTTTAAGTAACGTTGGAGATGTTGAAGCAATGAGCAAAAATGCACTTCATATTTTAAAAAGTGAAACTGTTTTAAAACAATTTAAGGTAAATGCTAAACAGCAAGCTAAAAACTTTGATATTCATCAAATTGTACCTAAATACGAAGCGATTTATCAAGACACATTAAATAAATGTCAAGTATTAAATTAAACATAAAAAAAGCCACCTAATTAGGTGGCTTTTTCTTTATATAAATAATTATTAAAATCTAAATCTTACTCCTAATGCTATATCAAAATCTAAGTCGTCCCTAAAATCTCCAAATCCTAACTCAGGTCTAAAATCTAAAGACAACTGTAAAGGAATGTCAAAATTGTATTCAATACCAATGTCTCCAGCAGCAAATATAAATGTTTCATCATCAGCAAATTTGTTGTCAAAGCTATACGATCCAACTCCACCACCAACTCCAGCGTACCAATTAAAATCACCATCTAATACCCAAACCCACTGGTATAAACCTGTAAGTTTAAAACCATCGTAGCCTTTACCAGAACGCCAACCTAAATCCGCTTCTAATCTATTATTTGACCCTAAAGCACGTTGATAAGAAATTTCTGCTCCAAAACCATCACTATCTCCAAAACGCAATCCTATGGCGTTATCAGATATGTCTTGGGCATAAGTACATGTTGCAAATCCAAAAATTGCAATAGCAAACAAAAATAATTTTTTCATAATTTGTTATTTTAAGTTTAGTAAAATTAATATACGAAATATAACGCTAAATAGATGCAAAAATATATTTACTTATTATAAATTTGGTGGACTTAAGATTATATGAAAAGTATTTCTACATCATTACTTCAAAATTTAGAAACGTCACTGGATGGGACGTTACACTTTGATAATTTACTAAAAATCTTATATGCAACAGATGCTTCAGTTTACAGGATGTTACCACTTGCGGTTGCTTATCCCAAAAGTAAAGGCGATATAAAAAAGCTAATCACTTTTGCAAAAACTAATAATACCTCCTTGATTCCACGTACTGCAGGTACATCATTAGCAGGACAATGTGTTGGAGCCGGAATTGTTGTTGATGTATCAAAGTATTTTACCAAAATAACCGATTTAGATTTAGAAAATAAAACAGTTGTTGTAGAACCAGGAGTAATTAGGGATCAATTAAACAATTATTTAAAACCTCATGGTTTATTTTTTGGGCCAAATACCTCTACTTCTAATCGCTGTATGATAGGTGGAATGGTTGGTAATAACTCTTCAGGAACTACATCTATCAAATATGGCGTCACCAGAGATAAAGTCATCCAATTGGAGACTATTTTGAGTGACGGAACTAAAACTGTGTTTAAATCGTTAAACTCTGTAGAGTTAGAAGAAAAGCTAAATCAAGATAATTTAGAAGGACAAATTTACAAACAGTTACATACGGATTTATCTTCTGAAGAGATTAAAAATGAAATTAAAGCCCAATTTCCAAAACCAGAAATCCATAGAAGAAATACAGGTTACGCAGTTGATGATCTTTTAAAAGATGATGGGTTTAATGTGTCTAAATTATTAGCAGGAAGCGAAGGAACCTTAGCCTTTACAACACAAATCACCTTACAACTAGACGATTTACCTCCTGAAAATAGGGTAATGGTTGCAATGCATTTTAAATCTATTGAAGAGTGCTTAAAAGCAGTTATTCCTGCGATGAAACACGATTTATTTACTTGTGAGATGATGGATAAAACTATCCTAGATTGCACAAAACATAATAAAACACAACAAGAAAACCGCTATTTTATTAAAGGTGATCCGCAAGCCATTTTAATGTGTGAGGTACGTTCAAACTCAATAATAGAAGCTAAAAACAAAGCCAATACATTAATTGAAGCAATTGAAAACACAAGATTAAGCTACGCTAATCCAATTTTAATTGAAGAAGACATTGATAAAGCAAATAATCTTCGTAGTGCAGGACTAGGCTTGTTAGGTAATATTATTGGAGATAAAAAAGCGGTTGCTTGTATAGAAGATACTGCTGTGGCCTTACCAGATTTAGCAAACTATATTAACGAGTTTACTACTTTAATGACAAGCTATAACCAAAACGCAGTGTATTATGCACACGCTGGAGCTGGAGAGATTCATTTGCGTCCAATATTAGATTTAAAAAAAGAAGACGATGTTGTTCTATTCAGAAAAATAACAACAGATGTTGCACATTTAGTAAAGAAATATAAAGGATCATTTAGTGGCGAACATGGAGATGGAATTGTTAGAGCAGAGTTTATTCAATTTATGATTGGTGAACAAAATTATAAACTATTACAACGTATCAAATCTACTTTTGATCCTGATAACATTTTCAATCCTGGAAAGATTGTAAATGCCTTTCCAATGGATGAAAATCTACGCTATGAAACAAATAGAGTAGAACCAGAGATTAAAACACTACTAGATTTTTCTGCTTCTCAAGGTGTTTTACGCGAAGCCGAAAAATGTAATGGTTCAGGCGATTGTAGAAAGTTACCAGAATTTGGTGGTACCATGTGCCCAAGTTACAGAGCTACTAGAAACGAGAAAGACACTACTAGAGCACGTGCTAATGCGTTACGTGAATATTTAACACAATCTGATAAAGCTAATAAATTCAATCATAAAGAGCTTAAAGACGTTTTTGACTTGTGTTTAAGCTGTAAAGCGTGTGCAAGCGAGTGTCCAAGTAGTGTAGATGTTGCTAGTTTAAAAGCAGAATTTTTATACCAATATCAAAAAGAAAACGGAGTTTCGATACGCACAAAACTATTCGCTTACAACAATAAATTAAATGTCTTTGGAAGACGCTTTAAAGGCGTCACAAATTTTATGTTTTCTAATGGAGTAACATCTTCATTAATCAAAAAAAGTTTAAGTATAGCACCAAAAAGAAGCTTGCCTTTATTGTCAAGTAAAACTTTATATAAGTATTTTCAACTAAATAAAAATCAATTAGTTAATAAAAAAATTATTAAAACGATTTATTTGTTTAATGATGAATTTACTAATCAATTAGATTCGCAAATAGGTCAAGATGCTATTCAGTTATTAAACGCTTTAAATTATAGAGTAGAATTAATTAAAAGTGCAGAATCTGGACGCACATTTATTTCAAAAGGGCTGTTAGAACAAGCTAAAAAAGTAGCCAATCGTAATGTTGAAATTTATAAAGATTTAGTTTCTACTGAAACACCTTTAATTGGTATTGAACCTTCAGCAATATTAACTTTTAAAGATGAATATCCAAGACTGTGCGACGACAAAGTTTCCGCGAAAGCGATAGCCAATCACACCTTTTTAATTGAAGAGTTTTTATCAAACGAAATTGCGATAGGTAATATTAAAGCTGAACAATTCACTTTAGAAACTAAAACCATAAAATTTCATGGTCATTGTCATCAAAAGGCTCAGAGCAGCCAAATACATAGTTTTAATGTGTTGAACTTGCCAAAAAATTACAAAGTGACTTTAATACCAAGTGGTTGTTGTGGTATGGCTGGAAGTTTTGGTTATGAAAAAGAACACTACGACGTTAGTATGCAAGTCGGTGAACAAACACTGTTTCCTGCAGTTAGAAAAGCACCACCATCGACTGTAATTAGCGCAAACGGAACAAGTTGTAGGCATCAAATTAAAGATGGTACACAGCGTGAGGCTTTGCATCCTATTTCAATTTTAAAGCACGCTTTAAAAAAATAATTACGGATTAGAATACTTCAGCTTTGATAGGCTTTATTTTATGTTTACATTAGCGTAAACAATTTATTTTATGGCTGGAAATAGCTACGGAAACTTATTTAAATTAACCACTTTTGGTGAATCACACGGAGTCGCAATTGGTGGAATTATTGATGGATGTCCTCCAGGAATTATATTGGATTTTGATGCGATTCAAAATGAAATGAATCGTCGTAAACCAGGACAATCCAAGATAGTAACCCAACGTAAAGAACCAGACGAAGTTAAGTTTTTGTCAGGTATTTTTGAAGGTAAAACAACAGGAACTCCGATTGGTTTTGTTATTGAAAACGCTAACCAAAAATCTAAAGATTATTCGCATATAAAAGACAGTTATCGTCCAAGTCATGCCGATTTTGTCTATGATAAAAAATACGGTTTTAGAGATTATAGAGGAGGAGGACGCAGTTCTGCTCGTGAGACTGCAAGTCGTGTAGTTGCTGGTGCAATCGCAAAACAAGTTTTGAAAAATATTAAGATTAATGCATTTACCTCTTCGGTTGGCGATATTTTTATTGATAAACCGTATCAAGATTTAGATTTTTCTAAAATTGAAAGCAATGACATTCGTTGTCCAGATGAAGCTATTGCTGAAAAAATGATTGCCAAGGTTAAAGAAATTCGAAAAGAAGGAGATACCATTGGTGGTACTATTACTTGCGTGTTGCAGAACGTACCTGTTGGTTTAGGCGAACCTGTTTTTGATAAACTTCATGCCGAATTAGGTAAAGCCATGTTATCTATTAACGCTGTAAAAGGTTTTGAATATGGTAGTGGATTTTGTGGCGCTAGAATGAAAGGTAGTGATCACAACGATCATTTTAATAGTGATGGAACAACAAAAACGAATCTGTCTGGAGGTATTCAAGGCGGAATAAGTAACGGAATGGATATTTACTTTAGAGTCGCTTTTAAACCCGTTGCGACTCTTATTCAGAAATACGAAACCATAAATAAAGCAGGCGAAAAAGTAGAAATGCAAGGTAAAGGACGACATGATCCTTGCGTTGTACCAAGAGCTGTGCCAATTGTTGAAGCTATGGCTGCATTGGTTTTAGCCGATTTTTGGTTGTTGAATAAGATGTATAAATAATTTAAAACTACCGCTTTCGCGGAAATTAAAAACTAAACTAAATGAAACTAGCATTACACTGGAAGATAATTATCGGAATGGTTTTAGGAGTTGGCTTTGGCTTTATCATGAACTCTGTAGTAGGAGGAAAAGACATCGTAACCGACTGGATCGCACCTTTTGGCACCATTTTCATCAACCTTTTAAAGATGATTGCAGTGCCTTTAATTTTAGCTTCGCTCATTAAAGGAATTTCAGATTTAAAAGACATTTCAAAAATCAAATCAATGGGTTTACGTACCATCAGTATTTATATTGGTACGACGTTAGTTGCTATTATTATTGGATTAAGCATCGTCAACATTGTTAAGCCAGGTGAGGGAATGCCAACCGAAACCATTGAAAAAATTAAAACCACGTATCAAGGTAATGCAGATGTCATGATTGGTAAAGCAAAAGCCACTCAAGATGCTGGACCATTACAAGCATTAGTTGACATTTTTCCGAGTAATGTGTTTAAAGCATTTGTAGAAGCGTCAATGCTTCAAGTAATTTTCTTTGCTTTATTTGTAGGGATTTGTTTGTTGCTAATACCTGAGAAAAAAGCCAAGCCTCTAGTAGATTTCTTTGACTCGTTAAACGAAGTTGTCATGAAAATGGTTGATTTAATTATGCTTTTTGCACCTTATGCTGTGTTTGCATTAATGGCAAATGTTATTATTGCGTTTGATGACACGACTATCTTAATTAAGCTTTTAGGTTATGCGTTTTGTGTACTTGGTGGTTTAATTTTAATGATAGGTTTCTATATGTTGCTTATTAAGTTTGTGGCTAAAAAATCGCCTTCATGGTTTTTAAACAAACTAAGTCCAGCACAATTATTAGCATTTTCAACGTCTAGTAGTGCTGCAACGCTACCTGTTACTATGGAACGTGTAGAAGAGCACCTTGGTGTAGATAAAGAAGTGTCCGGATTTGTATTACCTGTAGGTGCAACTGTAAATATGGATGGTACAAGCTTGTATCAAGGTATTGCAGCAGTGTTTATCATGCAAGTCATTTGGCCAGAAGGTTTAACGTTTACAAATCAACTTGTGATTGTTGGAACTGCATTATTAGCGTCTATTGGTAGTGCTGCAGTGCCTAGTGCAGGTATGGTCATGTTGGTAATTGTATTAGAAGCAATAGGGTTTCCAGCAGAATTACTGCCAATTGGATTAGCACTAATTTTTGCTGTAGATAGACCATTAGATATGTGCAGAACGGTTGTAAATGTTACTGGTGATGCTACAGTATCTATGCTTGTAGCCAAGTCATTAGGTAAACTACATGACCCTAAACCTAAAGAATGGGATGATCATTATGATAAAGTGAAGTAAGCATGGAACCTATTTTTTTATAAGAAAATAGTGAATCGCTTATCCCAAATTTATTTTGGGATCTCATTTAATTTTTGTCAAAAATTAGCTAACTTTATTTTTATAACCACCAAAAACTAAAGATTATGAATATTTGCTTCATCATGTATCCATGGGAAGATATAGATCCAGAAAACGATACTAGTTTAGCGCTTATTAAAGAATGTGTTAAACGTAATCATGGTGTGGCGACTTGCACACCAGCAAATTTAACAATACGCGATAGTGTGACTAATGCATTTTGTACAGTTGTTAAACGTATGGATAAAACACCGTCTTCTTTAAAAGCATTTTATAAAAAAGCAGAATTAAGAGACGAGATGTTACCATTAGCAGGTTTTGATGCCATATTTTTTAGAGCGAATCCGCCTTTAGACCCAATTATGCTTAACTTTTTAGATTCGGTAAAGGATGATGTCTTTATAGTAAATTCACTACAAGGTATGCGTGAAGCTAACAATAAGCTATACACAGCAGCTTTTGGTGATGCACATAGTAACATCATACCTAATACACATGTATCAAAAAATAAAAAGTATTTAATTGAGCAAATAAAAGACAGTAAAGCAGATAAAATGATTTTAAAACCTTTGAATGGTTTTGGAGGTTCTGGTGTTATTTTAATTGAAAAATCTGCAATGAGTAATATTAACTCATTATTAGATTTCTACATCAATAGTTCTGGTGATGGAACCTCAAATTATGTCATTTTACAAGATTACATAGAAGGAGCAGATCAAGGTGATGTTAGAATATTATTGCTTAACGGAGAGCCAGTTGGTGCTATGAAGCGTGTTCCAGGATCTGACGATCATCGTTCTAATGTGTCTGCTGGTGGGAGTGTACAAAAACATTCCTTAACTAAAGAAGAAAAAGCGTTATGCAAACAAATTGGACCTAAATTAGTTAAAGACGGATTGTATTTTGTAGGTATTGATGTGATAGGTGGTAAACTTGTAGAAGTCAACGTGATGTCGCCTGGTGGCATAACTTACATTAATAAAGTCTATAAAAACAAATATAAAGTTGAGGAAAAAGTGATTGACTTTTTAGAAAGTAAAGTATTGGACAATTTAGAAGCTTTTAATAGACGTTCTCGTTTACGAAAAACAGTAGAAGATGCGTAATTCAGTAGTTTTAATTAATTAAAATGTCAAAAGCAATTGAAGGTTTTGGAGATTTAGTTTCAGTTAATTGGCTGAAACATCATTTAAATGATGACAACCTTATAGTTTTGGATGCTAGTATTCCAAAAGTTACTGATAAAACTTCCAAGTTGTCAGAGTTACAAATTCCAAATGCTAGATTTTTCGACATAAAAAATAAGTTTAGCGATACTAAAGCACGCTTTCCTAATACGATTCCTTCAGAAATTCAATTTGAAAAATCTGCTCAAGAGTTAGGTATAAATAATGATAGTATTATTGTTGTTTATGACCATTTAGGAATATACTCTAGTCCGCGTGCTTGGTGGTTATTTAAAACTTTTGGACATCAAAATATTGCAGTTTTAGATGGTGGTTTACCAGAATGGATAAATCATGGATTTTCTACAGTAAAAAAAGAATCTAAAAGTTTTGATTTAGGATATTTTAAAGCAAAATATAACCCAAACAACGTGGTCTATTTTGAGTCTATAGATATGATTGCTCAAGACCCAAATTTTAAAATTATTGATGCTCGCTCTAATGATAGATTTAAATGTTTAATACCAGAACCAAGAGAGGGTTTACGGTCAGGAACCATATCTAACTCCATAAACTTACCTTTTGAAACTATCTTAAATGATATTAAGCTAAAATCTACTCAAGAGTTAAAAATAATATTTAATGCATTAGCCAAACCTAATCAACACTTAGTATTTAGTTGTGGTTCTGGTATTACTGCTTCTATATTAAGTTTAGCAGCTACTATCGTAGGATATAATAACAGTGTTTACGATGGATCGTGGACAGAATACGGAATATTAACAACAGCAACTATGGACAAACCAAACACTTGGACTAAAGACGAATTATTAGCTTACATTTTGCTTTTTGTCGCACATTCAGATTTAGATGAAACTAGAAAAGAAAAAGACTATATTTTATCCAGAGTAGATAAAAAAGTATACCAACGTGTACATGAACAGTTTGATCAGGATAATGACTATCAAAGTATTCAAAATATTATTGAAGGTGTAAAAACTCACGATTATTACCGTAATGATTTAGCCGATTTGTTTGCAGATATTAAATTGATGGCATTTGCAGATGGCGAAATGGATATTATGGAAAATATGGCTTACAACTTATTAAAGAAGATCTTGAAATAGATGAGCATATTTGAAAAAAACTCAAAATGGGTCGTTAAAAATATTGCTTGGATTGCTATATTAATTGGAGGTTTTAAAATATTAAGTAATATAATTTATATTTTCTTTAATAGTAAATTAGGGTATTATTTAGATTTTATTCCAATAGATCTAGCATTAGGTAATTGGTTTTTTATGTATTTAAATATTAATAATGAATTTAGAGGGTTTGATTTATTAACCTTGTTTTTATCGTTTGCTTTAATTATTGGAGCAATTATTTATGAAAGAACAAATACAAGAGAAAATAAACTACTCAATTTTTCTTTTGCAGTTTTATTTATTGGCACAATTTTTAAAATATGTCAACAACCAATAGAAATTGTTTTTATTAATCAATTTGACAAAATGAATGAATCAATTTTTTATATAGAACAAAACATGCACTTTTGGTTTAATCAAATTTATCAGTTGATACTTAATCTTATTTTATTTTTTATCAGTTATTATGTTTTAAAACAATGGAATAATAAGAAGCAATTATTACAAACAGAGACCAATATTAATCAGGAAAGTGATTATATTATTTCAAAAAAATGGAAACGTGTAGTACATTTAATAATTGATTTAACTATTTATTTCTTCATATCCTTCATGTTTTTCAATAAGTTAATTCAATTAATATCAACTAAATTGCATTTTCATGAATCGTTAGGAAGATATTTCGGGATAGCCCTTATGTTAGTTTTTACTTTAGCTTATTATACTTTTTTTGAATATTTATTCAAAATAACTCCTGCTAAAATTATAACACACTCTAAAGTTATCAGTAAAACAAATGAAAATTTGAATATAAAGTCATTTTTAAAGAGGAGTTTAATAAGGCTTATTCCATTTAATCCGTTTTCTTATTTATTTATTGAAGGATGGCATGATGGTTTATCAAATACAACAGTTGTTGATGTTAAAGAAGAATCAAGTTATAAGATTGTTTATTGGTTATTATTTATTTTACTTATAGCATCTATAGTTTTTAATATATTATTTAATCCTTTTGTCTAGTCAATGCAAAAACTTAGTATTAATCAAATCATTTCTAAAATTGAAGCAGAAGAAGTGTTTCATGCAGTTTCAGAAGACTATTCATTCACTTTAAAGATTGACAGTTATGTGCATTATGTTTGTGGTGCAGTACATGATGGACATCAATTTAGAAAAGAGCTATGGGATAATTGTCTACATACTGAATATGAACGTTGGTACGAGGAAGATCCAGAAACCAAAAATATGGTGGCTTCACATCCTATTGTCATTGCTGGAATGGACTCACGTTTTGAATACGATTTAAATCGTGCTCCAGAGACTGCTATATATACTGATGCTTGGGGAAAACAACTTTGGAAAAACCCTTTACCTGAGAATCAAAAACAAAAGTCGCTAGATAAACACGCTAATTTTTATAAAGTCGTTAAAGCTTTAATACATAAAATTGAAACTAAGTTTGGATTATGTGTGGTTTACGATATGCATAGTTATAACTGGAAACGATGGGATAGAGAAGTACCAACTTGGAATTTAGGAACCTCGAATGTTGATAATGAAAGATTTGGACATGATATTGAAACTTGGCGACAAAGTTTAAGCGAGCTACAATTACCAAACGGAATACAAAGTACTTCAAAAATAAATGATACCTTTCAAGGTAATGGTTATTTTTTAAAATTTATTACCCAAAACTTTAAAAATACCTTAGTTTTGGCAACCGAAATTGCCAAAGTCTATTGTGATGAATATGACTACATTATGTATCCAGAAGTCGTCAAAGCAGTAGAGCAGCAATTAAGAGCAAGACTAGTAGCACATGCCAATGGGTTTTATAAAGCGCATAGATAATGACTGAAACGTTAGAAGAAAAATACCAAAACCTATTTGACATAGATTCTAATCTTAACCGCTTGGTTAAAAAGATAGAATTACTTAATTACATCAATCCATTAAACATTGAAAGCGAAAAGAAACAATTTTATGGCTCTAAATATAATTACGAGCCTAATTTTAAGTATCCAAAACAGCGCTTTAATGGGTATAAGTTACATAGGTTGTTTTTCTCGCAACGTTTAGAACGTATTAAAAACGAAGACATTAGAGCTTTATACAAAGATATTATATACGAATATTCTGGTTTAATTGAGTGTATAGAGACTATTGGTAAAGGACGCAAATTCTACTTTAACAGTTTAAAAAGTTTTGGTACACCAACTGAAAAAGATATAGAAAACGCAAAATTTATTCTACGTTTTGATGATAGCGATTTTGAAGAAGCGATGCTTCCACTATACAATGTAGACGATGCAATTGCTTATTTTGAAGAGTACTCTAAACGCTACGATTTTAAGTATGCTATTAAAAAGTCAACTAATATTTCTGCAGCAGCAATGGTGCAAAACAACACGCAAACTTTAGTATTACGTAAAAACCACAAGTTTAGTAAAAACCAATTAGCAGTATTGGCAAACCATGAGATAGGTGTGCATATGGTTACTACTTTTAATGGATTAGCTCAGCCTTTAAAAGTGTTTTCCAATGGTTTTCCAAATAATGTAGAAACCCAAGAAGGATTGGCTGTATATTCAGAATATATGTCTGGTAGTTTGACCATTACACGTTTAAAAGAGTTGGCCTATCGTGTTATAGCTTCAGACAGTTTAGCTAAAGGATATTCGTTTTCTGCAACTTTCGACTTACTTCATAATCAATATAAATTAAACCGAGACAAAGCATTTGTCATAACACTACGTGTGCATCGTGGTGGTGGTTTTACTAAAGATCATTTGTATTTAACTGGATTAAAAAAAGTGTATGATTATGCTAAATCTGGAGAAGATTTAAATGTCTTATTAACTGGTAAAGTCACCTTAGAGTATAAAGACACCATCTTAAAAATGCAAGAATTAGGATTAGCAATACCGTCTAAGTATTATACAGACTCTTATTTAAACAATGATAATGCAGATAGCAATTTCGATTTTATTTTAAAAAGTTTAAAATAAGAAAGCCTCAAAGTAATTATTTGGTCCATTAGCTAAATGCTACGTTAATATAAGGGTAGACAATGCCTTATAATAAAACTCAATCTGTTCCATGCTAACAGAAGCATGGCTTAAGCTAACCTAAATACTTTGAGGCTTATATCAACCTCATATTTAAAGTTACATTGATAATTGTCTTATAAAAAATTGAATTGAGTAAAAGAGCTTTTTTGATTAGTTAAGTGTTATTTTGAGTGAGTGAATATAATCTGTTGTCATTCCAGCGAAAGCAGGAATCTACTTATTTTAAAGCTGTTTATGGATTCCTGCTTTTGCAGGAATGACAGAAATAAAAATAAAACCAATTATTAATCTAGAAATTTGGCTTTTAAATCTGGAGTTGGAATCATACAAGCCTCTTGTTTTCCATACCATTTATATCTGTTTTTAGCAACAAAGTCGTACACCCAATCTCTTATAAACTTTGGTATGATTAAAAAGACCGCAATCACATTGCTAGGAAAACCTAAATGTTTTGCAATATGTAAAGCAGCTGTAGATTTAATTTTAAGACCTGTATCTTTAGAATACAATAAAATAGAATCCGTATTACTAGTATCTAAATTATAGTGATTTATAATTTGTTGACCCACTTCACCTTGCAAAGGTGCAAACATAAATACGTTTTTTTTATCATGTTTAATAACGAATTGCACAGAACTGTTACAGAGGTTACAGACACCATCAAAAAGTATTAATTGTTTATGTTTTGGGAGTTCTTTTATCACGTTACAAAAATACGATTTTGATTGCTAAATTAAAGTTAAAACATAAAGAGTACGCCAAAAATTAAAATGGTTTATGTTCATTTTGTCTTGATACTAAACGAACCAAAAAATCAAATCAAAATATAGGAAATCGCTGAAGCACCATTCACTATCGGAATTTCGTGCTTGAAGCTACGCTTCGCATCTACATTCCTTCGTTCATTATTTCTGAATTTTGATGAATCCGATTGTATCGGAATTCCAAGAAGCATAATGTTTTAAGCTATGATTTTTATTTATAAGTACGAGTGACTGATTACTAGGATTGCAAACTGAATACTGAACACTGCTTACTTCTTTACTGCCTCAACCAATTCCAACAAATCCACATTTACATTAGTCGTAAACATGCCATAATTTACAATTGCTTTTCCTTTTTCAAATTTATCAATGCTGCCAACAGAGCGTCCATCGTGCATACGTACGCGATCACCAACTTTTAGGATAGGTTTAGGTTTTTCAACAGGTTTTGCTTTTTCTTTGGCTGCTTTTTTCTTTTTACGAATGACTTCTACCTTTTTTTCAGCTTCTTTTTTGATTTGTTGTTCTTTGTTTTTCTCTGCTCTGGCTTGCTTTGCAGAAATCTTTTTACGTTTAGAATTTTCTATTTGTACCAAACGGAAAAGTTCTGCCATCAGCTCACGCTTTTTCTTGTCGTTAAAGTACTTTTCTGCAATATCATTAACCTTTTGTCCTAAGTAAATTAAGCGTTGATTACTGTCATACAACTCTTGGTAGCTTTCTAATTTTTTCTGAATTTTTAAATTGATTTCCTCTAATTTGTCTGCTTCAGATTGTTTTTTCTTTTCGTTAACTTTTAGAGACTCGCTTGTTTTTTCCAGCTTAGCACGTTGCTTCTGAAGCTTAGCAATGGTAGCATCAAAACGGACTTTGCTACGTTCAATCTTCTTTTTTGCTCTATTTATTAAGCTATATGGAATTCCGTTTTTTTGTGCGACTTCAAACGTAAAACTACTACCAGCTTGACCTAAAGCCAGTTTGTACATTGGTTCTAACGTACGCTCGTCAAACATCATGTTGGCATTAATCATATCATCCTTTTCATTAGCTAGCATTTTTAGGTTAGCATAATGCGTCGTAATAATACCGTAAGCATCTCGAGCATAAAATTCTTCTAAAAATGTTTCAGCTAAAGCACCACCTAATTCTGGATCAGAACCAGTACCAAATTCATCTATTAAAAATAGCGTGTTTTTATTACACTTCTTTAAAAAATAATTCATTTGCTTCAGTCGGTAACTATACGTACTCAAATGGTTTTCTATAGATTGGTTGTCTCCAATATCTGTTAATATTCGATCAAAAATACTGACTTCACTACGCTCATGCACAGGAATTAGCATCCCACTTTGCAGCATCAATTGTAGTAAGCCAACCGTTTTTAGGGTAATACTTTTTCCTCCTGCATTGGGTCCAGAAATAACTATAATTCTACTTCCTTTGTGCAACTCGATAGTTTGCGGGAAGGTTTTTTCCTTCTTTTCTAAATTGGTTAAATAGAGAAGTGGATGATAGGCATCACGTAAAAACACACGTTTATCGTCACTGATTTTTGGTAAAATCCCATTCATAGATTTGGCGTACTTCGCTTTTGCAGAAATCACATCTATTTCAGTTAAAAACAACTGATATTGCTCGATTAACGGTAGAAACTGTCGTAAAAAGTTAGTGACTTCTTTTAAAATACGCACGACTTCTTCACCTTCCTCGTATTGTAAATTATTAAGCTCGCGACTGTGTTGCAAAGTAGTTTCAGGCTCGATGTAAACGATACTTCCCGTTTTACTTCCACCCATAATGGCACCTTTAACCTTACGTCTGTACATGGCTTTGACAGCCAATACACGTTTGTTATCGACCACAGATTCTCTAATATCATCCAAATACTCTAGATTGTGGTACATGTTTAATGCAGAGGTAAAGCTAGAGTTAATCTTACCTTTAAGCTTATTGATTTGTTGTCTAAGACTTTGCAATAATGGAGAGGCATTATCTTTAACATCTCCAAAACGGTCCACTACTGCATCAATTTTTTCTATTATGGCAGTAGTGACTTCTACACGTTTAGAATACGAAGTCAGGTTTGGATAATACTCTTCAAACTTATTTAAAAACTTAACAATCTCGTTAGCAGTTAAGGATATGGATACAATTTTTTTAAGGCTGTGTGTGTCTAAATAAGTGTTTTCTATCTTTAGGAGTTGCAACTCTTTGGTAATGGTATCAAACCCATGATTTGGGATACGATTATCGTTATAAAACGAGGATACATACTCATTGGTTAATTGCAAAGCGTCTAGTAATTGGTCTTTATCGTTAAAGGGTGTAATCTCTTGTACTTTTAGATTACCCAAATGCGTAACACAATACTCGCTAACCTGCTGCAAAACTGTAGCAAACTCTAAATCTTGTAATGTTTTTTGATGGATGTTTATCATAGCGACTCCCTTAGAAAAAAGGGATCTAATTCTTGTTAACTTTTATTTTCTTTTCTTAGCAAAGCAAAGTTAATGAATAGTTGTGAGACTAGGAATTTTGGGAGGTTAGCTTAAGGGTTTTGTTTCTGATTTTGTTCCATGTATAAGCAACTAGTTTAGTAAACAAAAACGAATGCGATAAAATTCCGAAGGAATTTTTCAAATAGGCAACGAACAAGGCAATTAATTATACAAGTTGTTGTGGTTAGTTATTTTGTCCGAAACATAAACTTCCTTTTCAAAATATTTTTTGTGATTGCTTATAGTTCCGATTGCAGAATCATTTCCAATATTTTTGATTTCGTATAATTCCTCCACAATTTGTCCTTTAATCTTTTGATTACCTTTTTTAAATCCATAAATTCCAAATCTATAATCATCATCTTCAATTCCAAAAGTGTCTAATTTTATTTCATTTTCTGTGTACTGATTTTCAATTACTACGTACATTAATTTTTTGTAAACTTCGATATTCGAGTTATAATCAAAACTAGCTATGTTTTTTCCAACTTGAATTGTATCTGAAATCTTTATGTTGAAGAATGAACTATTTTTATGTTTAATCTTTCCATTTTGATCATAATATATTGATTGATTTTTGTAAGAACTATCTCTTAATATTAACCATTCCGATTTTTCAGTTAGTTTTCCTTTGTCATTGTAGTAAGTCCACCAACCAATCGGCAAACTATTTTTGATCAACCCTTTTTCTTTTATTTTTCCATTATAATAGTAGCAAAACAGTGTGTCTGTAAGTATTCCATTTTTTATGTATGATAGAGATTTCAAATTCCCATTCGGATAATGTTCTCCACCATAACCGGTAAATGTTGAATCTATTTTTGAATCATCAAATTCCACTTTTACTAATTGTCCATTGTATTCCTGAAAAATTTCCTTTTTTTCGGACTTGCAATTAAAAAGTAGTATTGAAATTAGTATGTAGATCAGTTTTTTCATAATTAACAACAACGTATAGTTATAGCGAGTTTTCAGTTATCTATAATCGAATGTTAAGCTAAGTTAATTTTTTTACATTTTATAGTCAAAGTACTGGATACAGATATTAAATATAGTTTTTAACATTTATTAATAACTAGACACAGTCATCACCACCAAAGTAAACACAATTAGAATAATAAATAATGGCATGACAAACTTTAACCACTTATTAAATCCAACTTTAACCACTGCTAAAGACGCTAAAATCAAGCCTGTTGGATTGATAAAGTAAAATAATCCCATACCATATTGGTAAGCATTAACCACAATCTCACGACCAACACCAACGCTATCTGCTAAAGGTGACATAATAGGCATGGTTAAAACAGCCATACCTGAACTACTAGGTATAAAAAAGGAGAGTCCAGCATAAAGCGTGGTCATAACCGTTGCAAATAGTCCTTTATTCATCCCTTCGGTTACAGAACTTGCGTAATAGAGTAGTGTGTCGCTAATTAATCCGTCTGCCATAATTACGGTCACACCTCGTGCAATTCCAATAATTAAAGCAACACCTAATAAGTCTCCTGCACCTTTAACAAAGGTGTCAATAAAATCGGTTTCTTTAATGTTTGCTATTATACCTATAAGAATGGCTCCAACCAAAAAGGTTGCAGTCATTTCTACAAACCACCATTCTAAAGACACTACACCATAAATCATAATTACAAAACATAGTGCAAATACAAATAGTGACAAGCGTAAACGCGTCGTGAATCTTACAATTTTAGTTGTGGATTGCGTGAATAAAGCAGCTATTTGCTGTTGCTGGTCATAAATTACAGATTTGGTTGGATCGTTTTGAACGCGTTTACCATATCTAATAATATATATAATAGCTATTGTTGTACAAGCTAACAACATAAACACACGTCCCCAAACACCAGTAGTCCAACTAATACCTGCAGCATCACTAGCAATTATAGTACTAAACGGATTAATCGTGGAGCACATCGTACCAATTGAACTGCCCAAAAAGATACACGCTATACCAACCATAGCATCATATTTTGCTGCTAAAAACACAGGAATTAGAATAGGGAAGAAGGCAATGGTTTCTTCTGCAAAACCAAAAGTAGTTCCACCTGCTGCGACTAAAGTGGTGACTAATATAATTAAGATGAATTCGCGACCTTTTAATACATCTGCTAACCAACCGATTCCAGCATCAAAAGCACCTGTACTGTTGATGATTCCTATTAATCCACCTATAATTAATACTAGGAAAATGATATCTGCTGCTTCAATAATTCCTTTTACTGGCGATTTTACAAAATCGAAAAACCCTTGTGGTTTAGCGTCCAGTTTTTGGTAAGTATTTGGAATATTTATAGGTTTATAAATATCTCCATTAGTAAATTTTTCTAACGGAATTTTAATAGCTAATGCCTCTAACGATTCTTGAGTTGCAGGAAGTGTTTCAGTGTTATTAATTCCAACTCTAGTAAATGCATTACTGTCTTTATCGTAGCCCAAGGTATCGTATTTACCAGCTGGTACTAACCAAGTTAGCAGCGTGACTAATCCAGCAATGATGAGTAGAATGGTTTGAGCTGAAGGGAATTTTAGGTTTTTCATTATTTAATTTTAACAGAACTAAAGATAGTATTATTTTAGACTGAAATTATTCACCTTTTGCCAAAAGATATGAACGTAGATATTCACGACAGCTGGAAAACACATTTAAATGAAGAGTTTGACAAACCTTATTTTGAAGCATTGGCTGAGTTTGTAAAATCTGAATACAAACAACACCAATGTTTTCCTCCAGGACAATTGATATTTAATGCGTTTGAAGCTTGTCCTTTAGACGATTTAAAAGTGGTTATAATTGGTCAAGATCCTTACCATAATTACAACCAAGCGAATGGATTATGTTTTAGTGTGAATGATAACGTTGCACATCCACCTTCATTAATTAATATTTTTAAAGAAATTGAAAGTGATGCAGGTAAACCTTATCCATCAAGCGGAAACCTAGAACGATGGGCAACACAAGGTGTATTTTTATTAAATGCAACACTAACAGTTAGAGCACATGAAGCAGGAAGTCATCAAGGGAAAGGTTGGGAAATATTTACAGATGCTGTAATTAAAACCATCAGCGATAAAAAAGAAAACGTCGTGTTTTTACTTTGGGGAGGATTTGCCAAAAAAAAAGCGAAACTAATTGATGGTTCAAAACATCATATTTTGCAATCTGGACATCCTTCGCCTTTAAGTGCTAATCGTGGGTATTGGTTTGGGAATGGGCATTTCAGCCAAACTAATAAATTATTGGAGGCAAATGGTTTAAAAGGGATTGATTGGTAGTTATAACTCTTCAACCAAATCTTTATAGTCCCATTTTTCTGGTATAATATTAAGTGCAAATAACTCGTCTTGTACTTTTTTTATGGTTTGTTTAGAGATATTGTCTTGTGACCATTCTGTTAAACTTAACCATTCTTGTACATCTTCTAGTTCTTGCTCATAACGATTTGCAATCATACGATCTATACTTGGGATGTCTTTAAACTCGGAAGTAGTACTATTTACTATATCTAGTATGGTTTTAACATCGTCTTTATTAGTTTTTAAAAACTCTTCTCTAACAGCAATCACAAAGCAAGGCCAAGCGGAAGGACAATTACCAACGCGTCTAAACGTGCCATTATCCACCAGTGGTTTGGTTGTAAATTTTTCCCACATGAAGTAATCTGCTTTACCTTCGGTTAAGCCTTCTACAGCACCTTCTAAATTTTTAATGACTTCAAAATTTAAATCTTTTTCTAGATCCCAACCATTATTTTCAGCATTGATATAGGCCATTAAATGTGATCCAGATCCATATCTACTAATAGCTGCTTTAGTTCCTTTTAATTCATTTATCGTGTTATAACTAGAATTTGCTGCAACATGGATTCCCCAAATCAAAGGGGTTTTAACAAAGATTTGAACAATTTTTGATTTATTTCCTGCAATAATATCTTTAACAATACCTTCTGTTAAAATAACAGCCATATCGATATCACCATCACGTAAGCCTTTACACATCGCACCTGTACCACCAAAATAATCTTTCCAACGCAAGTTGATACCTTCTGCTTTGTATTCACCATTTTTTAAACCTAAATACCAAGCTAAATTGAAATGTTCTGGTACACCACCAATATTAATTTGCTTCATGCTATTCAATTATTTTATTTAAGGTGTATTTAATTAAATCGTCAACAATTTGCTTTGGGTTACTACTAAATTCGCCTGTTGCTCTGTTTGCAATTATAGCATTCATAGATACTGCACGATGTCCTAACAATTTTGACAACCCATAAATACCAGCAGTTTCCATTTCTAGATTAGTAATAGGTTGACCAGAATGGTTAAATGAAGCTAGTTTATCATTTAATCCGTTATCTTGGATTGGCAATCGTAAAATACGACCCTGAGGTCCATAAAACCCTACATTTGTTGCAGTAAATCCAGAAACCGTTTTATCAGATTGCATCTTTTCAACTAAATATTTATCTGCTTTGACTACATATGGTTTTGATTTGGATTGAGACCAATTAGTATGTTGTACTAAAGCATTTGATGTTTCCTGATCTTGTATAGATTCGCTATTATAAAAATGAAGTAGACTATCAAATCCCACAGCTTTTTCACTAATTAAAAAAGAATCAATAGGTATGTGTCTTTGAATAGATCCTGAAGTACCAATTCTAATTATATCTAAGGATTTTAAAGTTTTGTTTACAGTTCTAGTGCTTAAATCTATATTAACTAATGCATCTAATTCATTAAACACAATATCGATATTATCAGTTCCGATTCCGGTTGAAATAACTGTGATTTTTTTGCCTTTATATGTTCCTGTTTGGGTATGAAATTCTCTTTTATGCGTTTTAAAATCTACTGAATCAAAATACTGAGTGATGTTAGATACACGATCTGGATCACCAACAGTAATAATGGTTTCAGCTATATGTTCTGGTTTTAAATTAAGATGATAGACACTACCGTCTGGATTTAATATAAGTTCTGATTCTTTTATAGCCATTTAAATGGTTTCTATTAATTTATTTTCTTTTTTATCGTACTGAAAATCTACTTTATTAACACCTCCAAATTGAAAGTTTGTATCGATTTGTTTAAAGAAGTTTTTTTGATGTTCTAGAGCTAAATGACCGTTTCTGTTTAGGGTCAAGGCATCTTTTGTTTCCTCATAAAACAACTCCAACCTATCAATCATACGCTGTAATTGCAAGTCACCAAAACCATAGTAGCCTTGATAGTGTAAGCAATAACCTAATAAATGATGTCGTGATTTTACATCATGCTCCTTTATTAATTTGAGCGTATTGTATTCTAAAGTATTTAAACCACTCCTCGTATCAGGAAAACGTCTTAAATGTGCTTTAAGACAGTTACTTAAATATTTAAAACTAGATGGTCTAGTGATTAATTCTTTAAATAAGTTATGGTCTGTTTCACAATAAATTCGCCAAGCTTTTTGGGCTGTTGCAATATCATCAATATTAAGTTTGACTTTATCTTTGTAATGTTGTTTTAGCTGTTTTTCAGTTAATTGTGGTAACCCTTTTAATTCTTTTTCACCTTCCACGCGTCCACTACAGACTAAGTATAAAGGAAGAGTAATCCCTTTTTGTTTAATTAAACTGATTGCTGCGACTAAATTTATATGACAAAACAAATCATATTCAAACCATAATACAATCTCGGTATAACTAGTAACGTCGTTTAGTTTATCAAACTCCTTTTTTATACTATCGACGTTATACTCAACATCGTATGCTTTTTCTAAAAAGGCCTTTCTAATTTTAAAAAACTCAGGATTATCAATGTCTTTGGTTGTTGGACCCTCACATAACATATCATGCCAAGTCAATAGAGTTCCATCAAAATCTAATTTTTTTAAGTAGTCTGTAAGACTAGATCCATTGGTGATATGAAGTATTTGATTACTCATACAATTATCCTCCAACACGCTTAACGTTAAATCCTTTTTCTTTTAGTATAGTCATGATTTTATCGCGATAATCACCTTGAATTATTATTTTATCATCTTTAAAACTGCCTCCAACACTTAATTGTTGTTTTAATTTTTTAGCCAGTTGTTTAAAATCTTCTGTAGCACCAGTGTAACCTTCTAAAATGGTAATGGGTTTGCCTTTACGTTTTTCGTATTTACAAATAATTGGGTCGTCTTGTAACCAAATGTCATTATCAATGTTATCAGAAGTTTCACCTGTCTCCTCAGGTATATGTTCTGGAAACAGATTTTTAAGTTGGTCTTGTAAATCCATTGTATTTAGTTTACAGTTACAGTTTTTAGTCTCAGTACACAACTAATAATAACTGTAACTGAGACTAAACGGTTAACTATTTTTTTAAGCCTAGCTCTCTTAAACGTTCGTCTAAAAACTCTCCTGCTGTAATATCTTCAAACTGCTTTGGATTATTGTCATCTATACAACTGTCTAATACATCTAGTTTCATTTCGCTGATTGGATGCATGAAAAATGGTATTGAGTAACGAGATGTTCCCCATAGTTCTCTTGGTGGATTTATCACTCTGTGGATAGTAGATTTTAATTTATTATTAGTGTGACGCGATAACATGTCACCAACATTAATCATTAATTCGTCAGGTTCTGCAATAGCATCAATCCATTCGCCTTTATGATTTTGTACTTGCAATCCACGTCCTTGAGCTCCCATTAATAAGGTGATTAAGTTAATATCACCATGTGCAGCAGCACGAACAGCATTATCTGGTTCTTGTGTAATTGGAGGATAGTGGATTGGTCGTAATATTGAGTTTCCGTTGTGGATATAGTGATCAAAATACGTTTCTTCTAATCCTAAATGCAAAGCCAATGCACGCAATACATATTTAGCTGTTTTTTCTAAGGTTTCATAGGCTTTTTTCCCAACTTCATTAAATGCTGGTAGTTCTTCAACTATTACATTTTTAGGGTATTCTTTTGCGCGTTCTGGATCATCATCGACATATTGACCAAAGTGCCAAAACTCTTTTAAATCGCCTTCTTTCTTACCTTTTGCACTTTCTTTTCCAAAAGACACATAACCACGCTGACCTGCTATTTCAGGAATTTCATATTTGTGTTTGGTTTCAAGTGGTAACGCAAAAAAGTTTTTAATTTCTTTATATAAATCGTCAACAAGGTTATCATCTAAAAAATGACCTTTTAAAGCCACAAATCCTATCTCTTCATAGGCTTTTCCTATTTCATCAACAAATTTTTGTTTTCTAACAGGATCTCCAGAGGTAAAATCCTTCAAATTAACGCTAGGTATGCTATTCATCTTTAAAATTTTATAATTCTTATATATACAAATGTAGCGAAAACATTGGAAAAATGATACTCATATTTTTAATAAAGCAATCATTTATGTTTCAGCAAAAATTCTATATTTGACAAACCTATTTTATAAAGACGTCCACTTATATGACTTTTGATAAAAAATCCCTAGACAATGATATCCTTTTAGAGTTGTACAAGCGCATGCTTAAACCTAGACTAATAGAGGAGAAGATGCTTATTTTATTACGTCAAGGTAAAGTAAGTAAATGGTTTTCTGGGATAGGACAAGAAGCGATTTCTGTAGGTGTAACTTCTGTCATGCAAAACGATGAGTACATCTTACCAATGCACAGAAATCTGGGTGTATTTACTACACGACAAATCCCATTACACCGTTTGTTTTCGCAGTGGCAAGGAAAAGCAAATGGGTTTACTAAAGGACGTGATAGAAGCTTCCATTTTGGGACACAAGAGTTTAAAATAGTAGGTATGATTAGCCATTTAGGACCGCAATTTGGTGTAGCAGATGGTATTGCACTTGCCTCTAAACTAAATAACAACAATCAAGTTACTGCAGTATTTACTGGTGAAGGTGGAACTAGTGAAGGTGATATACACGAAGCGTTAAACGTAGCGTCTGTCTGGCAATTACCTGTGTTATTTTGTATTGAGAATAATGGTTATGGTTTATCTACACCAACATCAGAGCAATATAATTGTAAAGATTTAGCAGATCGAGCTATAGGTTATGGTATGGAAAGTCACATAATAGATGGCAATAACGTACTAGAAGTCTACACCAAATTAACCGAAATAACTGACAGCATACGTCAAAATCCACGTCCTGTTTTAATTGAATTTAAAACCTTTAGAATGCGTGGTCACGAAGAGGCTAGTGGTACAAAGTATGTTCCGCAAGATTTAATGGATGAATGGGCTAAAAAAGATCCTATTGAAAATTATCAAGAATTTCTAAAAAACGAAGGGATTTTAACCGAAACTGAAGAAGTTAAAATAAAAGAAACTATTGTACACGAAATTAATGAACATTTAGATATCGCTTACGCGGAAAATGACATTACACCTTTTGAAACTAACGAGTTAAATGATGTGTATCAAGAATTTGTATATCAAGAAGTTAATCCAAGTAATAAAACAAAAGAGTTACGTTTGATAGATGCTATTTCTGAAGGCTTAAAACAATCTATGCAACACCATGATGATTTGGTAATTATGGGTCAAGATGTAGCAGAATATGGAGGTGTTTTTAAAATCACTGATGGTTTTGTTGATCTATTTGGAAAAGATAGAGTCCGCAATACACCTATTTGCGAATCTGCTATCATAGAAACTGCAATGGGATTAAGTATTGCTGGAATGAAAAGTGTAGTCGAATTACAGTTTAGTGACTTTGTAACCTCTGGATTTAATCCAGTGGTAAATTACTTGGCAAAATCACATTATAGATGGAACCAAAATGCTGATGTCGTACTTAGAATGCCTTGTGGAGCAGGTGTTGCAGCAGGACCTTTTCATAGCCAAACAAACGAAGCTTGGTTTACTAAAACACCAGGTTTAAAAGTTGTGTATCCAGCGTTTCCTTATGACGCTAAAGGCTTATTAGCCACAGCAATAAACGATCCTAATCCAGTACTGTTTTTTGAGCATAAAGCCTTGTATAGAAGTATTAGACAAGAGGTGCCAACAGATTATTTTACTATTCCATTTGGTCAAGCTGCTACATTAAAAACTGGTACAGACATAACTGTTATTGCGTATGGAGCAGCAGTACATTGGGCTTTGGATACTTTGGATAAACACCCTAATATTAATGCAGAAGTCATCGATTTAAGAACATTACAACCCTTGGATACTGATACCATATATACTTCTGTAAAAAAGACTGGAAAAGCTATTATATTGCAAGAAGATTCGCTGTTTGGTGGAATAGCTAGCGATATTTCTGCTTTAATCATGGAACACTGTTTTGAATATTTAGATGCTCCTGTAAAACGTGTGGCTAGTTTAGACACGCCAATTCCGTTTATAAATCAGTTAGAAGATCAATATTTATCACGTGATAAATTTGAAGGCGAATTACTTAAACTTATTGATTATTAGAACTATAAGTATGTAAAATTGTCATAATCACTGAAAAAAATTCAGTTTTTTTAAGTTGGTATTTAATTTGCAATATACTTGTTAAATAATGTTTAACTTAAAATTTAAAATTATGAGTAATTTAATTCCAACTAACTCTGGAGTAGATAACTCCAAAGATTCTAAATTAAATACATTTACAAGTTTGTCTTCCTGGATGGATGATTTATTCTCAAGAAATTTAGGGAACGAATTTATGTCAAATTTCAATACAGGTATGACATTACCAGCAGTAAATATAAAAAACTCTGACGACGAGTTTATAGTTGAAATGGCAGTACCAGGTTTAAAGAAATCTGACTTTGATATTAATTTAGACGATAAAATTTTAACTATTTCTGCGGAAACGCAAACAGAAAATGAAGAGGAAGCACAGCACTTTACAAGAAGAGAATTTGGTTATTCTTCATTTAAAAGAACGTTTACTTTACCAGAAACAGTTGAAACAGAAAAGATAAATGCCAAATACCACGATGGTATTTTAGAAGTGCATTTACCAAAACGTGAAGAGGCAAAGAAAAAGCCAGCTAAAACAATTAAGATTTCTTAAACTTATTTTAAAAAAACAAAAAAAGCCTGAAAACGTCTGTTTTCAGGCTTTTTTAATTACTATTATTTGCAATAATTAGTGTGCATAACGTGTCACACCTTTCCAAAGTCCATCTTTAGTATTACTGCATCTAAACATTTCTCTGTTAGCAAATATATGCTCGTTAGTAAAACGGTTAGATTTTTTTAAGGTATTAATTATTGCTTTCATGATTGTTGATTATTTTGATTGATTAAATGACTCATTCGCTAAGCTATTATCTGTAGCGTCTTTTAGAATTCCACGTTTGACTTTTTGTTCCTTCTAATGTTCCTGTTAATTGATTGTTGTCTAAAGTTCTCATAATTTTAAGTTTTAATTGATTGATAATTATTGGTTTATACTATATGACGACACTAAAACAAATTTGTTACAGTACTATGCATAACAAAGTACATATTTAATACATTTTTAACATAATTAAACACAAAGAAATAATGAAAAAGAGAGTAGTAGTACTACTTCACCAACAAAATTTGTAAATTTGAAGAGATTAATAAAATTTTAGCATTTGGGTATGGTTTTTGTTTTAAATTAAATCTATAAAAAATAACATATGAAATTTTATATTTCTTTTATATTACTTTTTGCTATTTCATTATCAACTTTTGCTCAAATTGATAGTGAGAATAGGTCTATAGCCATACCTGCAATAGAAAGCCAAGACCCAAAAGATGATCCCGAATTAATCACTGAACCATCCATTGAAGCTGAAGAGGTCAAACCAGATGACACAAAAGAAGATGAAGTTATAGCTCCTAAAGAAGTTAAAACAGCTGTTAAACCTAAAAAAGAGTTTTCTATGATTGAAGAAGACAATAATTTTAGGAATCCAGCTGAATTGTTTAATAAGCAATTAAAAAAACAATTGAAGTTTAGAGAAGATGACGAAAAATCTAATAATGGAAGTTTGGTCAATCAGTTTTTAGGAGAATATAAAACTAAAGCCAAAGCAGTTAATATTATTTACAGAGACCATCAATATCCAGATGGAGATGTTATTCGCGTGTTGTTAAATGAAGACATTATGGTGCCTAGTGTTACTCTTAGAAGCGGATTTGGTGGTATATTACTAAAATTGGATGATGGTATTAACAAAATAGATTTTCAGGCATTAAACCAAGGAACTTCTGGTCCTAATACTGCAGAATTCCAAATCTTAGATGAGGAAGGAAATGTCATTGCTTCAAATCAGTGGAATTTGGCAACAGGAGTAAAAGCTTCTATTGTTATTATAAAAGAAAAAGATACTGGTCTAAGACTTAAGTCTCAAGAAGAAGATAAATCTGAAGCAGATCCCAATCCTAAAAATGATGATTAGTTATAGTTTGGTACAATACCCAAACTATTAAATAACTTTGCTTTAGTAGTAAAAAACTTATTTTGTAACTGTAACGCTTTTACTTGAGACTCTATTAGTTTATTTTCTCTGTTATTAATTAAAAACACGGAGCTTTCTCCAAAACTAAACTTACGTTCTTCTGCTTTTAGTAAAGTGTCATAATCTTCAACTATATTTTCAATTAGTATATTCTGTAATTTATAAGAATTTATTTCTCTATTTATAGCATCAACCTTATTCTTTATTTGAAGTTGAGTGTCTGCAAACTCAAACTCAGCATCTTGAATTTTTAATTTTGAAAGTTTTAAATCACCACGTTCTTTCCTTAAAAATAAAGGAAAAGCAACTTTTACAGTAGCCTTATATGCTGAAGCATTAAAGGTATTAGCTAATTCGGGTGTTTCGGTTAAAAAATTATATTGCGCATCTACAACTGGTAATAGTTTATTAGCATTTAGTTGTCTATCTACGTCCAAACCATCAATTTTACTTCCTAAAGCTAATAACTTGGGATGACTGTCGATACTAAAATTTATAGCTTCATTTAGTGATAAAGCTATATCAATTTCATCCTCTAAAACTAATATTGGCTTAACAGTATCGCTAATATCAACAGGAGTTTTATCTAACCACACAAAATTTGAAGCTTCTAATCTGGCTTTAATTAATTTTACTTTAGCTTGCTCCAGCTCTAATGATCTGGTCTTGACAATTATACCAGCTTCTAAACTATCTATACCTGCTTTATCTCCTGCTAGCACACTAGAACGCACACCATTAAATCTAATTTTAGCATTCTGTAAAAAACGTTCGTAAATTTTGGTTTCGTTATAGGCTTGAAGCCAATCAAAATAAGCAATTGAAGCGTTAAAAAGAACATCGTTAATTAATAAATCTCGTTCTGCTTTAGTTTGTTCTCTAAAAAAATTAGCCTTTTTTAAAGCAGCCATTCTTTTATTGATTAATAAACCTTGTCCTAATGAAAAACCAACACCAGCACTAAACAGTCCATCTTGAGGCACATTATTTTCTGGATTAAGAAATAATCCATTATTTTCTTCAAAATTTGCCTTTAACTCAATACCATACCAAGTAGGAACTTCGAAGGTTGCGTTTAAGCGCTCATAATACTCTGTATTTTTATAATCTTTTTCGTTAAAATCTACATCAATTTTTGGATCAAAACCACCACGAGCTTTCATTAAATTTGCTTGTCCAGTTTCCAATCTTAGATCTGCTTGTTTTGCAATTGGATGAAACTGTTTAACATAGCCTAAATACTCAGTATAACTTAGACTATCCATGATTTGTGCAACAGTAATAGTTGGTAATGTAATAAGTAGAACTAATATTATTTTTTTCATCTTACTGCTTTTCAACTTTAGTTGTTTTTGTGCCATCAGGCTGATAATAGTTAGGAGGGAAGCCATTTAACTTTCTCCATAATTCAAACCAAATAGGAACATCTTCTAACAAGCCAATAGTTTTTGCACCAGATCCTACACGTACTGCTTCTGGCCACTCGTAATCGTTTTCCATTGGTGCTAATAATATTCTGAATTTTCCATTTGGACTAATAAATCGCTCAATAGCAACGACTTTTGCACCATAAGTACCGTAAGACAAGTTTGGCCATCCGCTAAAAATTATTGCTGGCCAACCATCAAACTGTACTCTAAATTCTTCACCAAGGTGTACCAGTGGTAAATCTATTGGATTTACAAAGGTTTCGATAGCAACATCGTATTTTGCTGGCATAATCCCAACTAGTTGTTCTCCTTCTTTAAATGTTTCTCCAATACCACCTTTTATAGCTTTGTTTATAAATCCATCTTGAGGTGCTTTAATGTAATACATATCATTACGCATAGAATAATTAGTAAAATCATTCTCCAGTTTTGTGACTTGTGCTTCTGCGTCAAAACCACTAGATTGAGCTGTAAACTTGTCGCTTTGTGCTTTAGATATTTTATCAGTGTATTCAGCACTAATTCGGTTTAATTCTACTCTAGCATTAATTACTTCATTTTGAGCTGCTAGATATTTATTTTCTTGTGAAATGAGTTTTGCTTGTGTTTCTTGAAGTTTTAAGCGTTTTTCTTCTACATCTGTAATAGCCTTTAAGCCTTCCGACTGCAATTGTTGTGTACGATTAAATTGTTTTTCGGCTATTCCTAAATTAGTTTTTGCTGCTTCAAAATCTATACTATCACTTTTTACTTTAAGTTTAGATTGTAGCAATTTATTTTCCGCTTGTTGTAGTTTTAATTTTCGTTCATTTATCAAAGCTAAAATTTGATTATCTAATGCTTTAACCTTACTAGCATATGATTGTACAGAAGATGATTTAGCTTTTATTTGATCTCCAGTTCTTTCTACTAAATTAGGGTCGAAATATTCATTCTTTATCTCTGAAATGAATAAAATAGTATCTCCTTTTTTAACAAAATCTCCTTCACGCACATACCATTTTTCTATACGTCCAGGAATTGGAGATTGTATAGTTTGAGGTCGCTGGTCTGGTGTTAATGTAGTAACTAATCCAGCAGAGGTTATATTTTGTGTCCATGGTAAAAATAAAATAATGATGCCAATAATACCAAAAGTAACTAACAGACGATTAAAATGCTTGTAATGCTTTTTGTTAAACGCTTTTTTTACTGAGCTAAAGTGGCTAATATCTACGTTTTTATTGACGCTATTTGTTGAAATATTTAACATACTATTTAGTGTTAATTATTTGACCGTTATCTAATGTTATGACGCGATTAAGCTTGGCTTTCCAAAGATTATTTTGGCTTACAACTACTAACGCCCAAGGATGTTCTGGTTGACTTAAAAAGTCAATAATCTGTTGGGCATCTTGTGGTTGAAATTGATCTAAAGGCTCTTTAAGCATTAATAGTTTTGGTTGCTTAATAATACTTCTAGCCAACATTATTTTTTTAGCAACTGTAAAAGATGTGCCTTTACCTTCTGGATACAACATAGTATCTAGACCTTTAGGTAATTGCTTGACAAAATCTTTTAGTCCAACATTTTTAATAGCCCAATCTATCTGTTGATTGGTTATAGACATATCTCCGAAAGTTAAATTTTGCAACAAAGTACCTTCAAAAGGACTTTCTTCAACCAACGTTTGTCCTATGTTAGCTCTGTAACTATTTATATTGATACTTGTAAGTGATTTATCATTGATATACACACTACCACCTGTAGGACTAATAACTCCTGCAATTAGCTTTAGCAAGCTTGATTTTCCAGAACCACTACGACCTTGTATTAAAATTCTATCTTTTGGATTAATTTTAAATGAAATATTATTTAAAATAGGCGTTTCTTTATCTTTTACTGATAGTGCAATATTTTCCAATTCTATTATAAAGTCGGTTGTATTTGCGTCTAACATTTCGCCACCTTGTGATTCTAACTCTTTGTCTACTACTACGCCAAGTTTTTCAATAGAAGTTAAGACATCATAAAAGGTTTCTAAACCTAGTATGAGCTTTTCAACAGAATTAATCACTAATAGAATAATAATCTCTGCAGCAACAAACTGACCTATATTCATTTGTTGATTTAAGACTAACGCACCACCAATAATTAATAATCCTGCTGTTACTAGTACTTTAAAACCAATTAACTGTATAAATTGTATAACTAATATCTTAAAGTGGTTTTCTCTAGCCTCAAGATAATCAGTCACTAGTTTGTCATTTTTATTTAGTGCCAAGCTTGTTTTTCCCGACAATTTGAAGCTAACAATAGATCGAGCAATTTCTTGTAACCAATGGGCTACTTTGTATTTGTGATTAGACTCTTCAATACTAGTACTTAAGCCTTTTTCTGCAGTGAACTTAAAAACTACGTAGATAAGAATTAATAGTAAAGCGCCATAAATGATAAAGAATGGATGATAAAACGATAGTAATATTAATCCAAATATAATTTGAAGTAAAGCAGCAGGAAAGTCTATTAAAACCTTTGCAATTCCTTTTTGTACATTAATAGTATCAAAAAAACGATTGGCTAATTCTGGTGGATAATAGCCTCGTAACGCATCCATTTTCATTTTAGGAAAACGATAGGCAAACTCAAAGGAAGCTCTTGTAAAAATTTTTTGTTGGATGTTCTCTATAATCCTAATTTGCATGAGTTGTAATATCCCAACAAAAATTACACCTATGGTAACTAACACAACCAAAACTATCCAAGACGTACTAATCTGTGCAGCTTGTAACAAATTAATTATAGCCTGAATACCTAATGGCAAAGATAAGTTAACGAAACCTGCAAAAATAGCATAGAAAAACACCTGTTTAACGTCTTTTTTGTCCAATCGTAATAATCCAACAAAACGTTGCCAAGCGGTTAGTATTTTTTTACTCATTGGTTGAAATATTTAGGGTTTTGAAAACTAAATCTTTAAAATAGTTAATTGGAGTGTCTGATGCTTTTAAATCAGAAATAGTCGTAAAATGGTCTTTTAAAAAATGCTGATGAAGTGCACCATCTATTACTGTGCTAGCCAAACTAAAAGGATATTTATATGAATTATCAATAGTTAAGATCATATCATGTAGGCGAGTTACTAAACGCTTATAAATCAAGAAGTAGCCATCCTTGTTTTCTTTGTCAACCTCTTTTGTCAAGTAAGATTTTGAATATTCGTTGATAACTATACGTTTTAAAATAACTTCATCAATATGCGAGAAATTAGAATCTAGCGTTGCAGTTTGTGATAAAATAGTTATTGCTTTTTCAATTTTTTCTTTTGGATCAGCTATACTATTTGTCGCAAAAACTAATTGGTATTCTAACCAACTCCAATACCAAGATGTTAAGTAGATTAGCAATTTATGTTTGCTTTCAAAATAACGATAAACACTACTCTCATTTGATCCAATTTTGGTGCCTAATTTCTTAAAGGTATAGGCATCAAAACCAATTTGATCAATTAGTAGAATACTATTTTCAACAATTCGTTTACCCAAATCTGATGACTCAGGATCTTTTAGGTAAATTTTATCGTTAATATTAATTTTTAAATTTGACAGTAAACTTTGCATACTATTTTATTTAATTGCAAATATAATAGTAATACTATTATAGTTGAAATCATCTTAACTATAAATTAACGTTTGTTTGATTAATTTTTATGATTGTTTAAAAACAGAATCTGAGGGCAACTCAAATAATTCTAAGTCAAAATATGGGACAGCAGCTAAAAAGTGATCAAATAAATCACTCATCACATACTCATAATTTTCCCAACGTTTATCTTTACTAAAGCAATAGACTTCTAATGGAATTCCTTGAGAGGTCGGTTGAAGTTGTCTAGCCATTAACAACATATCTTTATTTACTGCTGAATGCTGTTCTAAATAGGTTTGTATAAATTTTCTAAACACACCAATATTAGTCAAATTACGACCATTAATTAGTAACGATTTATCTACGTTATGCGACTCATTATATGTGTTAAGCTTACCTTGCATTGTGGTTAAATAAGATGAAATAATTTCAATTTTTTTTAAACGCTCAACATCGTCTTCCGTTAAGTACTTTATAGATGTTTGTTTAATAAGCATGTGTCGTTTAATACGTCGTCCGTCAGAATTTGTCATTCCTCTCCAGTTTTTAAACGAATCGGAAATCAAGCCATACGTAGGTATAGTAGTAATTGTATTATCCCAGTTTTGCACTTTTACAGTAGCTAGATTAATTTCAATAACATCACCATCTGCACCATATTTGTCAAAGGTAATCCAGTCACCAATACGAACCATATCGTTAATTGACACTTGGATACTTGCTACAAAGCCTAAAATAGTGTCTTTAAAAATTAGCAAGATAATGGCTGTAGCAGCACCAAAGCCTGTAATGAATTTCCATAAAGAATCACCACCAACAATAACACCTAACGCTAAAACAACACCAAATAGCCAAGCAAAAATCATAAATACTTGTATGTAACTATCTATAGGTTTATCTCTTAATCTTGGTAAGGTTTTAAAATAATTTTTAAGCGTATTTAATATACTTCTCACAATCCATAAGCCCAAAATAATACCAGCTATTTGGATGCTTTTTTCAAAAAATACATGTAGGTTTTTAAAATCTTTAAACACAATAGGAATACTAGCAAACGCTAAATATAACGCAGGTATATGCGCCACATTTCTTGGTACACGATTAGTGATTAATAAATCATCAAAATTTGACTTGGTTCTAGTTGCAATTTTTGCAGATATAATCCTTAAAACTTTTCTAATAAGTGTATCAATTATAAAAATAATAACTATCGCTATTATTAATAAAATCAGCATATTTAAATACTTTGATGTAACTCTAGAAAGTCCTAAATCTCTTAAATGATTATAAAAAAAGTGTGCGTATCTAATCATAAATTTTATAAAATTAGTGCAAAAGTAATATGATTCTAAATCAAAATATCACTAAAAAAACTAAAGATACGTTAAAGTATTTGTTTTAGATTTTCTATTGGTAAAACAGCACCTACAGATAAATCTTCTAAATAAATATTTCCAACTCTAATACGGACTAAGCGTAGCGTCGGAAAACCAACAGCACTAGTCATTTTACGGACTTGTCTAAACTTACCTTCAGTTAATGTTATAGATATCCAAGTAGTTGGTCCGTGTCTAGCATCTCTAATTTTTTTGGATCGTGTTGGTAAATTTGGTATGGTATCTAGTTTAAAAACTTTGCAAGGCTTAGTCATATACTTTTTACCGTTAAATCCTATTTCTACACCATTGCACAATTGCAGTATCGCTTTCGCGGAAATCTCACCATCTACTAACGCATAGTATTCCTTCTCAATTCCAGACTGGTTAACATGGTCACTTAATTTTCCGTCTGTAGTCAATAGGAGCAGACCTTCACTTTTCTCATCCAAACGACCAATTGGCATGGTCCCTTCAGGAAAATTCCCTAATTCTGCTAAAAAGCGTTTGTTTTGTTCTTTGGAAGCATTGCTTGAGAATTGACTGAGCATTCCGTAAGGTTTATAGATTTTAAAGTGATGATGATTATTTGTATCCATTTAAAATTGAATATACTAAGTCTTTAGTCAACTGTTGTCCATTAGCTTTTTCGCGAATCAAATTGAAATCAAATCTAAAATCACAACCATCTTTATAAGCTGAACAACCATATGCTGTCTTACCTTTAATGATGGTTCCTTTATGGCATTTCGGACACTTTTTTTCATTAGTATCAGTTTTCGCTTTAGCGGAAACCGTTTGTTTTGGCTCTAATTTTAATTTAAAATTATCATCAAAACGTAGCAAGCCCTCAACTTTAGCGTCATTTACTTTAAACCCTTTTAAATTAACGGTCGATCCTTTATCAAGTAATCGCTTATATTGATTTTCTGAAATATTCTTTTCAGCAAAAGCAAATGGCAACACAAAGTCACAAGATTTACTATATAAACTACAACCATAGGCTGTTTTTCCTTTTAATAATTGACCGTTTTTACATTTTGGACAAGCTTTTCCAACAATACCTTTTTTATTAGCTTTGGTTTTAGCTTTTGAGCCTTTTTCAGTTTTATTATTAGTGTAACTAATTTTAGCTTCTACTGTTTCACTACGTACTTCATACACCAATTGATCTACCATGTGCTTCATGTTTTTTATAAACGCTGATGCGGAATAGTCGCCTTTTTCAATATCTTTTAATTGCTTTTCCCAAAGTCCAGTTAACTCGGCAGATTTTAATAAATCATTTTTAATAATATCTATTAACTGAATACCTGTAACGGTTGGTAGTACCTGTTTTTTATTACGTATAATATACTTGCGTCTAAACAAGGTTTCAATAATATTTGCACGAGTAGATGGACGACCAATACCATTTTCTTTCATTAAATCTCGTAACTCATCATCGTCCACTTGCTTTCCTGCGGTTTCCATTGCGCGCAGGAGAGAAGCTTCTGTAAATTGATTTGGTGGTTTGGTCTGTTTCTCTAAAAATGATGGCTCATGTGGTCCTTTTTCGCCTTTAACAAAAGTGGGCAATAAACCTGCTTCTTTACTTTTAGTTGTAGTTGTCCCACTGAGCGCAGTCGAAGTGTCAAATACAACTCGCCAACCTTTATCTAATATTTCTTTTCCTGTGGTTTTAAAGTTAACACTTTCGGCTTTTCCAATAACAGTTGTGTTTGCCACTTTACAATCGTTATAAAATACTGCTATAAAACGTCTGGTTATTATGTCATAAACCTGTTGCTGATTATACTGCAAATTACTTTGCACTCCTGTTGGTATAATAGCATGATGATCTGTAACCTTAGCATCATCAAACACCTTTTTAGATTTTTTTATCTTCTTATTTAAAAGAGGTTGAATTAACGTACTGTAATTCGTCAAATTTTTAAGTATTCCAGGGACTTTAGGGTAAATATCGTTAGGTAAAAATGTGGTATCTACTCTAGGATAGGTGACCACTTTCATCTCATATAATTTCTGGACAATCTTTAAAGTGTCGTCTGCAGAAAATCCAAACTTGGTATTGCAATACACCTGTAAACCTGTTAAATCAAAGAGTTTTGGCGCATATTCGTTCCCTTTCTTTTTAGTGATAGACACGATTTTAAAATCATGCTCCTTTACTATGTTAGCTAGCTTTTCGCCATCTTCCATGTTTAAAAAGCGACCTTCTTGGTAGCTAAATAATGTATCACGATACATCGTTTGTAATTCCCAATAGGGTTGAGGCTTAAAGTTTTCAATCTCTTTCCAACGGTTAACGACCATTGCCAAAGTGGGAGTTTGTACGCGACCAACACTTAATACTTGTTTGTAACCACCATGTTTTACGGTGTATAATCGTGTGGCATTCATCCCAAGTAACCAATCTCCAATTGCTCTAGAAAATCCTGCGTAATATAAATTATCATATTTAGAACTAGATTCTAGTTTTTCAAAGCCTTCTTTAATCGCTTCTGTGGTTAAAGAGCTAATCCACAAACGTTGTACTTCGCCTTTATAATTGGCTTGGTCTAAGACCCAACGTTGTATCAATTCTCCTTCTGTACCAGCATCACCACAGTTTATAACCACTTCTGCTTGATCAAAAAGACTTTTTACAATTTTAAATTGCTTTTGGATCCCAGAATCTTTGGTGACTTTAGTCTCAAATTTTTCTGGCAACATGGGTAAGTTATTTAAATCCCAACTTTTCCAATGTGCTTTATAATCGTTTGGCTCTTTAAGCGTGCAAAGGTGACCAAAAGTGTAGGTTACTGCATAACCATTGCCTTCAAAGTAGCCATCACGTTTGGTTTTGGCTCCAAGGACTTGCGCGATTTCTCGAGCTACTGATGGTTTTTCGGCAATACAGACTTTCAACTTATCTATTATAATTTAGACTTGCAAAATAAGTGAATTTGTTAAGTTTTAGAAGTGGTTTTGTTAGGAGTTATTAACTAATCGTTTTCAATTATTTTATCACCAAGCCACTACAAAACACTTTGTCATTTCTCCGTTTTTAAATTTTAGCCATACTAACGGTGAATACGCTTCAGCTTGATAAGTAGTCATTTGAGGTTGTATCTGTTTATAGGTAGACCAGTTTACATTGGTATCCAAATCCAATAACCAATCTATTTTTTTAGGAATATAAAATTTACAGTCTTTAAATTGGTCTAATTGGTGATATTTAAAATAAAACCCATAAACACAGGAATTATTTAATGAATTAAACTCTATGGTTTCACCAAAAGGTATAAAGATTTGTGCTTTAAAGTAAAGTTGTTGTTTAAAGTCTTCTGCTTTTAGTTGAAAACGTTCTAATAGTGGTTGTGTAGCATCAGCATAGAGTAGTGGTAGCTGTTTTGTTTTTAGTTTATTTAATTTTTCTAATAACGAGTCTTTTCGCATGGGACCAATTAAACAGTCAATCTCAGAATTACCTAAAGATGCATCATATAAATAGTACTTAAACTGAATTTCTAAATGCGTTGGTTGTCCATCATCCAAGTACAAACAATCCAACTCTCCAATAGTATGATTAACTGTTTCTTGTATTTGAATGTTTTCTGCTAACAATTTTATAGTTTCAAAATGCTTTAACTCTTCAAATACATATTGCTCGACTCGTAAGCCTAATCTTGTGTTTGGCTTTATTTTAATGTTTAATACAAAGGGACAATCTAATGATTTTGTAAAGGGGTGCATCCCAAACACGTCAGATAAAAAAAGATGTGGTGTATTATAAAACCCTCTAAATTGGGCTTGAAAATCTTCGGTTTTTGTTGTCATATTTCAACGTAAAAATAAGGATTAAAATATTTTTTAAAGATTATTCGTCAAAACCCTTTAATTCGTTGTATTTTTGCACATCTTAAAATTTAAAAATTACAATTAGTTAATGTCTGTTAAAACCCTAGAATTACAAGAACGTACAGAAGGAAAAAGTCTTTATAGCTACCAAAAAGGCGCTATTAATAAGATTTTTACATGTTTTGAAGAAGCTCCAGAAGATTATCATTTGTTGTATCAATTACCAACTGGTGGAGGAAAAACAGTAATATTTTCTGAAATTGTTAGACAGTATTTAAAGCATCACAAGAAGCAAGTTCTAGTCATGACGCATCGTATAGAGTTGTGTAAACAAACCTCTAATATGTTGTCTGAGTTTGGTGTAACTAACAAGATTGTAGATAGCAAGGCTGACTTAAGTGATCAAGGTGATTATAATTGCTTTGTAGCTATGGTAGAAACGCTAAACAATCGTTTAAATGATGATAAGCTTGATATTTCTGATATTGGATTAGTCATTATTGATGAAGCCCATTATAACAGTTTTACCAAACTCTTTAAATTTTTTGAGAAGTCCTTTATTCTTGGTGTAACAGCAACACCGTTAAGTAGTAATATTAACCTTCCAATGAAGGATAATTATAACGAGTTGATTGTTGGAGAAACCATCCAATCGTTAATAGAGAATGAGTTCTTAGCTCGTGCAGAAATATACAGTTACAACGTAGGATTAACCTCTTTAGTTGTAGGTGCAAATGGTGATTATACTGTAAAGTCTTCTGAAGATTTATATACCAATACAGACATGTTAACGAAGCTTATACAAGCTTACGAAGAACGCTGTAAAGGTAAAAAAACGCTAATCTTTAATAATGGTATTAACACGTCATTACACGTGTATGACACCTTTAGACGTGCAGGTTACCCAGTAGCACATTTGGATAATAACAATACTAAAAAAGAGCGTAAAGCCATCTTAAAATGGTTTAAAGACACACCTGATGCTATTTTAACGTCAGTTAGTATCTTAACGACTGGTTTTGATGAGCCTACTGTAGATTGTATTATGTTAAACAGAGCCACAAAATCATTGACTTTATATTACCAGATGATTGGACGTGGATCGCGTATTTTAAAAAATAAAAACACGTTTACAGTTGTTGATTTAGGAAATAACCTTCACCGATTTGGACCTTGGGGAAGTGATTTGGATTGGCATAAAATTTTCCGTTCTCCAAACTACTATTTAGATGGTATTTTAAGTGACGAAGAACTTGAAAATAACTTTAGATATGAAATGCCAGACGATTTGCGTGAGCAATTCAAAAAGTCTGAACAGGTTTATTTTGATATCAAAAAATGTTATATAGATAGTATTAGAGCAGGTGAGAGCTCTAAAGTGGTTTTGGAACGTTCAATTAAGCATCACGCACATATCTGCACAGAAAACAGTGAAGACCTTTGGGATGCACTAGCTTTAGCAAAATTATTAGGTGATGACATAGATTACAGAATTAGTCGCTACACAAAGTGTATTAGTAAAAGTACGTTTAACTTTGTTGAATGGCTTAAGGACGATTACCGTAAAAAGTTAAATGCCTATTTACGTGCTAATTTTGATGAAATCTTTGAAGAGATTAATGGGTTTCCGCCAGAGGATTAGAAATTAGTTAACAGTATTCAGTCACAGTTTACAGTTGATTACTCATTGTGAGTCTTCAGCTGAATAACAACAACTTAACAATAAACACTTATGAGTACTTTTAGAGAATTAGGCTTAGATAAAAACTACGTAAAATCGCTCAAAGAAATAGGTATTAAAACACCTACAGAGATTCAAGCACAAGCTATACCTATGTTGTTAAATACCTCAACAGACTTTGTTGGGTTAGCACAAACAGGAACTGGTAAAACTGCTGCTTTTGGATTACCTTTATTACACAAAATTAATCCTAAAAATAATGCTGTTCAAGCATTGATTATTGCACCAACTCGCGAGTTGGTTCAGCAAATTAAAAAACAGCTTTTCAAATTTACTAAGTATAACGATTCTAAAATTTTTTTAGAAGGAGTTTATGGTGGTGAAAAGATAGATATCCAGCTTAAAAATGTTGCTAGAACAACACACATAATTATTGCTACTCCAGGTCGATTAGTTGATTTAATGAATCGTGGTGCTGTTAATTTATCTGACGTTAAAACTATTGTTTTAGATGAAGCAGACGAGATGCTCAGTATGGGCTTTAAAAACGATTTAACTACTATTTTAAAGGCTGTTACTGGTAAGAAAAATACCTGGTTGTTTAGCGCTACCATGTCTGACGATTTAAAAGAAATTGTTAAACGCTACATTTCTGATCAAGCCATTAGACTAGAAATTGATAGAAAAAGTATTGTTAACAGTAACATTTCTCACTATTACGTAGAAACTACTCTACACAATAAAGCGCATGCATTAATGCAGCTATTAGAAGCTAGAGAAGATGATAGAGGGATTATTTTTACACGTACTAAAGCTGGTGCTCAAGCTCTAAAACATCAATTAGAGCAAGAAGGATTTAATGTTGGTGCTTTAGAAGGTGATATGCAACAAAAAGAACGTGATAAGGTGATGCGTGCATTTAAAAACACTAGCCTTCAATTGCTAATTTCTACAGATGTCTCTGCAAGAGGTATTGATGTTAGTGACTTGGCATTTGTCATACATCATCAATTACCAGAACATATAGAATACTATACACATAGAAGCGGACGAACTGCAAGAGCTGGAAAAAAGGGAGAATCCATTGCTTTAATTTTGCCTAATGAATATAATGACCTTAAAAAAGTAGAAACTACTTTAGGTATTACAATGAAACAAATTACAGTTTAGTAAAATTTATTAAATCTAGACAATAAAAAAACGACTCATGTAAGTCGTTTTTTTATGATTATTTAATCCTAATTATATGAATAATTAGTGTGTTTTCATTTTACCTTTACGCTTTGATAATTGTCGCTCTAACTGATTGACAACCTCACTAACACTCTTATGTAGTGACTCATTATTATCTTCAGCAAACAATCTTGGTCCAGGTGCACTCAATCGGATACCTGCTATTTTACCAGTATTATTTCCAGTTTGCTCTACTTTAAAAAAAACATCTGCACGTACAATAAACTCATATTTATTGGCTAACTTCTGCACCTTTTCAGATGTATATTGCTCTAAATCTGCACTTGCTTTTACATTGTCGTATTCAAAATTTATATCCATAGTCATTTCATATTTATATTCTCTTAAAGATAACTAAAATGAACTGCATATCTATTCTTTTTTTGAAAATTTTAGGATGAATTTCACAAATAAAATTAATTATAGAATTTTTGCTATGAGTACAATTCTTAAATGGTCTAAATAATAATGATATTAACACTTTATAAACCAAATAGTTAATCGTTAATTTTCTCCTTTTATAGAAAAGATATCTAAAAAGTCACCATTATTCAATTCTTTTCCTTAAATTGAAATAACCATTCTATTATTTATTTAAAAAACATCTAATAACTATGTGCTATTAAGTAGTTATTTAATGCCTTCCTTCTGTTATAGTCAATAATTTTTATTAACCAAACCAACCAATTATGAAAAAATCAACCCTTTTTCAGGTGTTTGTCGTGGCCTTTTGTTGCCTAATGTTGACAAACATACACGCACAAAATTCAGGTATTTTTAGTAGTTATGTTATTCTAGATGAGAATAACACAGGTAATTCGTTTTACAAGCTATTTAATGCCTCAGATGGAACAACTCCAAATTTTCAAAACAAACTCTTTCTTATTTTTAGTAATTCAGAAAGTCTTGTTTTGAAAGGATTTGAAAACAAAACGTTTCAAATTAATGGAGACCAAGTACAAGATGTAAGATTACATTATCGAGTATATTTAGAGGGTGATCCTTCACCTCCTGCTTTTAGTGAAATTTCATTAAACGTAAACGGTCCAAATGATTCGTTTATAGGTGGAAATGATACACTATGGCTAATAAATAATCTTAACATTGATCTTATTCAAGGTCTAGCTAACGGATTTTATGTCTTTGAAGTCTACTCTTCTGCTTTCATTACATATCCTGGTGGTAGTTACACCTATTTTATAAGTGACTTTGGTAATAATTTTAAAGCAAACATTAGGATAGAAAGAGGAGTAACTTGGTATGCTGATACTGATGGAGATAGTTATGGTGATCCAAACAATACAATAGTTTCTGTGAGTCAACCAATTGGTTATGTCCAAGATAATACCGATTGCGACGATACAAATCCTAATGTTAATCCTGGAGCTATTGAAATTCCATGTGATAATATAGATAATAACTGTAACGGAGGAATTGATGAAAATAGAAAAGATGCTGATGGAGATGGTTATGATGAATGTGTGGATTGTGATGATTTTAATGCTGCAATAAATCCAGGTGCATTAGAATTACCATGTGATAACATAGACAACAACTGTGATGGAAATATTGATGAAACCAGAGTAGACGCTGATGGTGACGGATTTGATGAGTGTGTTGATTGTAATGATAATGACGCAACAATTTTTCCAGGAGCTGTAGAATTACCATGTGATAACATAGACAACAACTGTGATGGTAACATTGATGAAACTAGAGTAGACGCTGATGGCGATGGGTTTGATGAATGTGTTGATTGTAATGATAATGATGCATCAATTAATCCAGGAGCTGTAGATATAGCTTGTGACGGTATTGATAACAACTGTGATGGAAACATAGACGAAACTGTGGTAGATGCTGATGGAGATGGTGTCACTGAATGTTTTGACTGTGACGATAATAACGCAGCAATCAATCCTGGAGCTACAGAAATTTGTGATGGCATCGATAATAACTGTGATGGTAACATCGATGAAGGTTTGACTTTTGATGCAGATGGAGATGGCTACACTTCAGTAGGCTCTTGTTCTGGCTCTGCAAATGATTGCGATGATAATAACGCAGCAATCAATCCAGGAGCTACAGAAATTTGCGACGGAATCGATAATAACTGTGATGGTAACATCGATGAAGGTTTGACTTTTGATACAGATGGAGATGGCTACACTTCAGTAGGTTCTTGTTCTGGCTCTGCAGATGATTGTGATGATAATAACGCAGCAATCAATCCTGGAGCTACAGAAATTTGTGATGGTATCGATAACAACTGTGATGGTAACATCGACGAAGGATTGACTTTTGATGCAGATGGAGATGGCTACACTTCAGTAGGTTCATGTTCTGGCTCTGCAGATGATTGTGATGATAATAACGCAGCAATCAATCCTGGAGCTACAGAAATTTGCGACGGAATCGATAATAACTGTGATGGAAACATTGACGAAGGTTTCGACCAAGATGGAGACGGATTCACTACCTGTCAAGGTGATTGTGATGATTCAAATGCGTTAATTAGTCCTAACGCAACAGAAGTGTGCGACGGAATAGATAACAACTGTGATGGTAACATCGACGAAGGTTTCGACCAAGATGGAGACGGATTCACAACGTGTCAAGGCGATTGTGATGATAACAACGCAGCAATCAATCCTAACGCAACAGAAGTGTGCGACGGAATAGATAACAACTGTGATGGTAACATCGACGAAGGTTTCGACCAAGATGGTGACGGATTCACTACCTGTCAAGGTGATTGTGATGATTCAAATGCGTTAATTAGTCCTAACGCAACAGAAGTGTGCGACGGAATAGATAACAACTGTGATGGTAACATCGACGAAGGTTTCGACCAAGATGGAGACGGATTCACAACGTGTCAAGGCGATTGTGATGATAACAACGCAGCAATCAATCCTAACGCAACAGAAATGTGCGACGGAATAGATAACAACTGTGATGGTAACATCGACGAAGGTTTCGACCAAGATGGTGACGGATTCACTACCTGTCAAGGTGATTGTGATGATTCAAATGCGTTAATTAATCCAAACGCAACAGAAGTTTGCGACGGAATAGATAACAACTGTGACGGTAACATCGACGAAGGTTTCGACCAAGATGGAGACGGATTCACAACGTGTCAAGGCGATTGTGATGATAACAACGCAGCAATCAATCCTAATGCAACTGAAGTTTGCGACGGAATAGACAATAACTGTGATGGTAACATCGACGAAGGTTTTGATCAAGATGGTGACGGATTCACTACCTGTCAAGGTGATTGTGATGATTCTGACGCAAATTCATATCCTGGTGCTCCAGAAGTGTGTGATGGTATAGATAACAACTGTGATGGTAACATCGACGAAAGTTTCGACCAAGATGGTGACGGATTTACAACCTGTCAAGGCGATTGTGATGATAACAACGCAGCAATCAATCCTAATGCAACTGAAGTTTGCGACGGAATAGATAACAACTGTGATGGTAACATCGACGAAGGTTTCGACCAAGATGGTGACGGATTTACAACCTGTCAAGGGGATTGTGATGATTCAAATGCGTTAATTAATCCAAACGCAACAGAAGTTTGCGACGGAATAGATAACAACTGTGATGGATTAGTTGATGGAGATGATCCAAATGCAATAGGATTACCTGATATTGTTATTACTGAATCACCACTTGGAGATTTCTGTCAAGGTGTTGCAGAATTAACCGTTAATGTATTAAATGCATCAGACTTTAGTTCAATAAGTTATAGTTGGTCTAATGGTAGTACTGATAGTTCGATAATAGTGTATGATAATAACACGTATACTATTACAGTAACAGGTAATAGTGGTTGTACAACAACATCTAGTTATATGTCTAATGCAGTAGCATCAGATAATATATCTGGTTATGTTATGTTAGCTAAAAAAGAAGTTCATTTGAAAAAAACCACTGTAAATGGTGGAGGAGTAGGAGTTGTCAATAATGGTAAAAAAGCTAAAGTTAAAGACAATACTTCTGTCTTTAGTTTTGTTAAAGCCGATCAAATAGATACTGATAATTCAAGCTATATACAACAAAGTATATTTGACAATGCTTCGCTAACATTACCAACATTCTATTATAACACTGCAGATGATGATTGTGAAATTGATTTAACTGTTCCAGAAAATCAAACAATTACAATCAACTCAAATACGTATGATGATGTAAAAATTAAAAAGAATGGTACACTAATTATTGATATGACAGAGGTTTACATTCATAAATTAGACCTTGAGGATGGTGCTTCAATCATATTTAATCAATCCTGTTCAGTAATTATAGATCATGAGATGGATGTAAATGATAAATGTACAATCGATAGTAATGGATATGGTATTATATTCTATGTTGAGAAAAAAGTTAAAATTGATAGAGGAAGTACTATTGATGCTAATATTTATTCTCAAAAAGAAATTAAAGTCAAAGGAAACAACAATGACCACACGACAATGATGGGTATATTTATTTCTGAATATAAAATCAAATCAGAAAAATATGTAGATTGGTATCCTAGTTCTGTTTGCAATACTATTCCAGTTCCTAATAATCCTGTACCTTGTAATGATGACGATGATGACGATGATGACGATGATGATGATGACGATGATGATAAAGTAGCACAGATTAATAAAATTAAATTGTATCCTGTACCTGCTAAATCTACATTAAACATTAATCTAAATAGTTTTACTAAAGGAACAGCTAAATATTTCATTAGTAATATTAGAGGTAAAACAGTGTATTACAAAGAATTGATTGTAACAAAAGGTAATAATACTATTACGGTTGATATATCAAAACTACCTGAAGGTGAATATATTTTCACATTAGTATTAGACGGAAATAGACTTCAGAAAAAGTTTATCAAACAATCCAATTAATAATTAATTTAATTTTTTAAAATCAAAAACAGCTTTGAGTCTTTTAAAGCTGTTTTTTTATTGATTATCTTTAAACCGCAATCAAAAAAACTATAACAATGCGTACACTTAAATTATCAATTGTCATCACTACCTTAATATTATTCTCGTGTGGTACAAATAATTCGTCTACATTTAACAGCACAGACGATTTCAAAATCGATTACGAAAAATTCACATTGGATAATGGCTTAGAAGTAATTTTACATGAAGACCATTCAGATCCTATAGTAGCTGTCGCAACTTTAATGCATGTAGGATCTAACCGAGAAAAACCAGGAAAAACAGGATTTGCTCACTTTTTTGAACACATGTCCTTTAACGATTCAGAAAACGTGCCAGTTGGAGCTAACCGAAAAATGATTCCAGAATGGGGTGGAAGTCGTAATGGTGGAACATCAAACGACTACACAGTGTATTACGAGGTCGTACCAAAAGACGCTTTCGAAAAAATCATGTGGATAGATTCTGACCGTTTTGGCTATATGATTAATACAGTAACCGAAGCTGCTTTAGAACGCGAAAAACAAGTGGTTAAAAACGAAAAACGCCAACGTGTCAATAATGCACCTTATGGCTATACAGACGAAATTATTAGAAAAAACTTATATCCAGAAGGACATCCTTACAATTGGACAGTTATTGGTGCTTTACCAGACTTACAAGCAGCTACTATTGATGATGTTAAGGAGTTTTACAAGCAATATTATGGTGCGAAAAATGCATCATTAGTTATTGCAGGAGATATAGATGTAGCAGAAACCAAAAAGCTAGTAGAGCAGTGGTTTGGCGAAATCCCAAGTGGTCCAGATGTTGAAGAACTAAACATAGATCCTGTTGTTTTAGAAAATACTAAATCTCTTTATTTTGAAGATAATTTTGCTAAACTACCAGAACTTAGAATGGTCTACCCAACTGTTAAAAATTATCATGAAGATTCTTATGCATTAAATATTTTAGGCGAAATGCTTAGCGGAAGCAAAAAATCGCCTTTATATAACGTTATTGTTGAAGAACAAAAATTAGCGCCTCGTGTTGGCACTTATCAAAGAAGTAGTGAGTTAGCTGGAGAATTTGTGTTTAGAGTACGTGCCAATGCAGGAAAAGATTTAGATGATGTAAAAACAGCTATCGAAGAAGGTTTACAACGCTTTGAAACAGATGGTGTAAATACAGACGATCTAAAACGTATCAAAGCAGAGCTAGAAACTAATTTATATCAAGGCGTTAGTACAGTTTTAAATAAAGCCTTTCAATTAGTACAGGATAACGAATTTAAAGGTGATCCTGGTTTTATCACACAACGTGCTAAATTAACCAATGCTGTGACAGCAGAAGATATCATGCGTGTTTATAAGCAATACATTAAAGACAAAAACTATGTCATGACTAGTGTAGTCCCAAAAGGAAAATTAGATTTAGCGGTTACAGATAGCAAACAAGCTACGGTTTGGATTGAAGAAGTAAAGCAAGATGTAGCTAACGAAGAAGTAAGCCAAGGTGAAGAAGCTGTTTATGAGAAAACACCAAGTAAATATGATAGAAGCGAACCTCCTTTTGGCGAATTACCTGTCTTTAAATCTCCTGAAATTTGGAAAGGCGAATTAGATAATGGAATGGCTCTTTACGGAATAGAAAATAACGAAGTCCCATTAGTACAGTTTGATATTACGATTCCTGGTGGTCAATTATTAGATCCAAAAGATAAAGAAGGTGTGGCCAACTTATTTAGCGATTTAATGATGCAAGGAACAAAAACTAAGACTGCAGCAGACTTAGAAGAAGCTATAGGCTTATTGGGCGCACGAATTAACATGTATAGTGCTAGTGAAGACTTACATATTACTGGATCTTGTTTAACTAAAAATTTAAATGAAACCATTAAACTAGTCAAAGAAATTATACTAGAGCCACGTTGGGATCAAAAACAATTTGACCGATTAAAACAAGCATTAGAAACTAGCTTAAAAGGTAGCGAAGCTAATCCAAATGCAATCGCATCCAACGTGTATAACCAATTAATATACGGACAGGATAGTCGTTTTGGGATTAATGGTGCTGGTACTTTAGAAAGTACAAAGGATATAACAATGGATGATTTAAAAGCCTATTATAAAAACTTATCTCCAAAAGACGCAACGTTTCATATAGCTGGAGCCATTAATGAAGCACAAACTGTTGAGGCATTAAAACCATTAAAAGCTTGGAAAGGGGAGCGTATATCTGTTCCTAATGTAGATGTAAAACCAAAAAATACAGGTGGAACGTTATATTTTGTAGATGTACCAGATGCTAAACAATCGGTTTTATACATTGGTAAATTAGCACTTTCTGCTAAAGATGAAGAGGCTAATAATCTAGATTTTGGAAACGAAATTCTAGGAGGTGGTTCCAGTGGACGCTTATTTCAAACTTTAAGAATTGGAAAAGGTTATACTTACGGAGCGTATTCTAGTATTTCTGAACGTGAAGCTGTAAGTCCGTTTACTATCAGAACAAGTGTACGTGCAAACGCCACTTTAAAATCTTTAGAGATTATAAAAGATATGGTTAACGACTATAAGAACAGTTTTACAAACAATGAAGTTGAGCTAACTAAAAATAAAATCCTAAAAGGAAATACCAGAGCTTATGAGAGTCTTGGTGCACAACTAGGTATTTTAAGACGCATTAGTAAATACGATAGATCCGATAACTTTTTAGATCAAGATCAAGACGAATTAATGACTATGACTTTAGAAGATTATAAAGCCATTATTGATAAATATATCACAGAAGAAGATATGGTGTATTTGGTTGTTGGTGACAAAGCCACTCAATTTGAGCAGGTCAAACAATTAGGTAAACCTGTTGTAGAATTGGATATTTACGGTAATAAAATATAACCAAATAATTATAATATTTAAAAAAGCACAATGACATCATTGTGCTTTTTTTATTTAAATACTCTAAAATGAAAATCTTGTAAGCAACATTAAAAATTATATAATACCAGAAGTACCGTTTATAGTGATCTTTGTATCAACAAATTATTAACCAAAAAATATGATTATGAAAAAGATACTATTCATTTTAGCATTATTAACAACTTCTTTGAGTTTTGCTCAAGACACGTATACTCAAAAAAACACTGAAGTTTTTGATAAAGAAGCCCAACAAATTACCAATGCCTATAATAAGCAATTAGCATTAGATGCTAATCAGTTTCTATTATTCGAACAAAAAGTAGAAGAGTTTTTAATTACCAGACAGACAATAGAAAGCAACTTTAAAGGAAAAGAAAAACTGGTCAGATTATTTAATATGCAACAAAAAGAAACTGCAGAAATGGGAGACATCCTAACCAGACCACAATTGGAGTTGTATAAACAAATTAAAAGCGATATTCAACCTTTAGATAAGGTAGATACCGAGTAGGACTACAACTGCAAACCGATTAACATAATCGGTTTTTTTTATCTTAAAATTTTATTAATACATATTAAAGTTAGTTAAAAGAGTTGATAATATCTTCCATGGTAACTATCTTTAATCTAAAACAATACATTATGACATTATACGAACCTTACAAATTAAAAAATATCACTCTAAAAAATAGAATCGTCATGGCACCAATGACTCGCTCTCGTGCAATAGATAATATACCTAACGATTTAATGCGTGAGTACTACACTCAAAGAGCAGGAGCAGGATTAATTATTACTGAAGGAACTTCACCATCCGTAAATGGATTGGGATATCCAAGAATACCTGGTGCATTTAGTCCAGCACAAATTGAAGGCTGGAAATCCGTTGCAGAAGGTGTCCATAATAATAATGGAAAAATCTTTGTGCAATTAATGCATTGTGGACGTATTTCAGCATCAGAAAATATTCCAGAAGGCGGAGAAGTGATTGCGCCAAGTGCTGTTAAAGCAGATGGAGAAATGCATACAGACTCTAAAGGAAGTGTTCCTCACGATACACCTAGAGCCATGACATTAAAAGATATACAAATTACGCAAAATGAGTACGTAAATAGTGCAAAAAAACTAATAGACGCTGGTATTGATGGTGTAGAGCTTCATGCAGCAAATGGCTATTTATTAGATCAGTTTTTAAATCCAAAATCTAATGTAAGAGACGATGATTATGGTGGGAATTTTGAGAACAGAGCACGATTTGTGTTAGAAACTGCAGAACAAGTAGTAAACGCTATTGGTGCAGAAAAGGTTGGTATTAGAGTATCACCTTATGGAGCTATGAACGATTTACAACATGATTACGACGACTTAGTAGAACTCTACAATTATTTAGCGCTACAATTAAGAGCATTAGGCATAGCTTACATCCACATCGTAGACCACACAGGAAGTATGGGTGCACCAGATTTTAAAACAGATATAAAAGCGACAATAAAAGGAGCCTTTATCGGAACAGTTATCTCTGGTGGAGATGTCGATAGCGAAACAGATGCTCAAAAGGTAATAGATTCTGGAATGGACTTGGTGTATGTTGGAAGACCTTATATTTCTAACCCTAATTTAGTTGAAAAATTTAAGAATAATAAAAACTTAACCAATCCTAAACAAGATTTATTCTACACACCTGGAAAAGAAGGATATACGGATTACTAAGATATAACATCATATTAATACTAAAAGACTGTCCTAATAGACAGTCTTTTTTGCTTGTGACATAATAAGCTTTACACTCCAATTAAAGCGTATTTTGCATCAATCTGTAAATCTTATAATGATCTGCTAAAATTGTATAATGTAATTCACGTAAAGTAATCACATCTTTGTAGTAACCATTTACTAACCGTAAAAACTATAAATTATGAAAGTAACACACATTATATTCAGCTTACTATTTGTCTTAGTGACTACGCTAGCAATATCAAAAGAAGGACTTAATAAAACTAATATTAGTACAACAGTAACTAAAAACGTTGTATTTGATGGTTATGAAGGAAATATATTTTACTTCACAGATACTAATGATAATGTTGTTATTATTGAAGCACTAGAAGCTAGCAATATCCTAGATAATTTACAACAAAACAATCATGTTGGTGAAGCTTTTAATCTTCAGTTAAAAGATTTAAAAGATGACAATATGTACAGCGAAATACAAATAACAGCAATTAATCCACTAAAAAAATAATATGAGAACATTCCAATTTATCCTAATCGCACTGATAGTATTTAGCTGTCAAAATACCGTTAAAAGTCAAGTTCCTAAAGAGGTGCAAAGTAATTTTGAATCTAAATATCCAGGCGAAAATGATCCAGATTGGGAAACAGACTCAAATGGCAATTATGAAGCTCATTTTAAGAAAAAAGGAGTAAAATACAGAGCCGATTTTAGTCCAAATGGTCAATGGATAGAAACTGAAACCAATATTGATAAAGACGATTTGCCAAAAGCTATAAAACAAGTGATTAAAGAGCAATACGGAAGTGAAGACATCACAGAAGTTGAGCTTGTCGATAGTGCCACTAAAGGAACCTTTTACGACGTCGAGTTTAAACAAAAAGGAAAAAATATGGACGTTATGTTTAGGGCAAATGGCGAGATTATACAATAATTATATAACTAACCCGAAATGCTAACCCAGTATTAAAGCTACTTTTTAAGTAGCTTTTTTTTATAATTATCTTGTAAAAGTATACTGTTTTCTTAAAATTTTATTAATTATTGAACCAATAATTAATTACATTATTTTGTTTAACTATATTTATATAAAATTAAACAAAAATATTATGGAACTTTTAATTAATGAAGCATTAGAATTTGAAAAAGCTAAAATGAGTCATATGTCAACAAGTGACAGAGTAGTAGCTTCAAGAGAAGCTAAACGTCTAATTTTAGCAATAAACGAAATCTACAAGCAAAATAAAGACCATTCATTAATGGATATAATGAAGCGTTTAACTGCAAAGAAAAAGAAAATTGAAGTGCGTTTAAAAGGAAGACTAGTGTAATACAAAGCCTTTTTTAGAACTTTAAAACATAATGATAACCAACAAAAAAATCACCATTATTGGTGCTGGAATAAGTGGACTAATAGCTGCTTTAGAACTAGAAAAAGCAGGTGTTAGTCCTACTATTATTGAATCTACAGATAGAGTAGGTGGTCGAGTTAAAACAGATCGTATCGAAGGTTATCAACTAGATCATGGTTTTCAGGTGTTACTTGAAGCGTATCCTAAAGCTAAAAAGTATCTAAACTATAAACATTTAAATCTGCAAAAAATAAAGCCAGGAGCTGTTATTTTTAAAAACGGAACACAAACTACAATTGGTGATCCATTAAGAGATATGTCTCTTCTTATCCCAACACTATTAGCTAAGGTTGGTTCTATAAAAGACAAATTAGCCATTCTAAAGCTTAATATTGAGCTTAAAAACAAATCTATTGATGAGATTTTTGAAGCTGAACAAATCACAACCCTTCAGTATTTAAAGCACAAGGGATTTTCTGACCGAATCATTAAAAACTTTTTTAAACCGTTTTTTAGTGGAATTTTCCTTGAGACAGAGCTACGTACCTCAAGCGTCATGTTTCAATTTGTATATAAGATGTTTGGCGAAGGATTAGCAGTCATCCCTAAATCTGGTATTGAAGCAATTCCTTATCAGTTATTATCACAATTAAAAAACACTAACATTTTATACAATACCAAAGTAAAACGTGTAGAAGACAAACGTATTATTTTGGATGATGATTCAGTTATTAATACAGATTTGACCATTATAGCTACTGAAGCTTCAAAATTATTGAAAGAAGATAAAAATATAAGTTGGAAATCTTGTGACACGATTTATTTTGAGGTTGATAAAAACACTTTAAAAAAACCAATTATTGGACTAATTGCAGATGACAATGCACTTATCAATAATATATTTTTTACAACAAGTATTGCCACTAACACTACTAATACGTCACATCTATTATCGGTAACTGTTGTTAAATCTCACACACTTAACGAAACCGAATTAATTAATACAGTAAAAAGCGAATTAAAAACCCATTGCAATATTTCAACAAAACGATGTATTAAACGTTATCAAATAAAACAAGCGTTACCAGACTTGAAACAGGTTAGTCATTCAAATAAAAATTCACAATACACATATTCAGATTCTATTTATTTAGCAGGTGATACGCTACTAAATGGATCATTAAATGCTGCCATGAGTAGTGGAGAAGCAGTTGCAAAATTAATCATAAACAACTGACATTCAGCGTGCAAAAATTGTATGTCTTCTAATCAATGATGCATTTTTTTTATAAAGTATTAGCGACGATACTTTTATAGTATCTATTAATTATGTACTTTTAAAATTCCTTGAACTACGTAACCTAAAACTAATGTTGTGAAGACAGTCGCACTCTTCATTTATTTTTCGCTTTGTTGTACCTCAGTGTTTTGTCAAAAAAATATTGAAGAACAACGTGTTGTCAAGGATAGCATCCAAATGCTAATTGATCTTGCCAGTAAAGATATTCATGCCAATAATTTTGAATCCGCATTATATTTTGCCACTCAAGCTGTAGACTTATCCTATAATATCGAAGATAAAAGTCTAAAAAGTGATGCGTATGCCTGCTTAGGAAATAGTTACCAGATTGCAGAGGATTACATGAATTCTGAAAAATACTTCAAACAAACCTTAGAGTTAGCCCAAGCATCAAATAATACACATTCTGTTGTTGCAGCATTAAATGGTTTGGGTAATGTGCAATCGTCGTACTACAATAATATAGATAAAGCCATCCAATATTTTGAAGAAGCTGCAAGCTATGTTAAACTAATGGATAGTCCGTCTGGTGTTTTTGTTAACGCTATGAATATGGCATCCATGTACACAGAATATAACAAAAGCGCCAAAGCATTAGAGTATTTAAAACTAGGAGAGGAGCACTACAAAGACATCGAAGAGGTACCTTCTGTGTATACCTTAACGTTGTATATAAATTATGCCGACTATTATAAGCAAACCAACCAGTTAGATACCGCTTTAGAGTATTATGACAAAGCTTTAGTCATTGCAAAAAAAGACCGATTTTTTACTGATATTATTGACATTAGTCGTTCTAAAAGTGAAATTTATGAAGCTAGAGACGAACTTGAAAAAGTCATCGAACAACTGCGTTATATCGAAGACAACAAGTACATCTATATTGAAGCGGAGACCAAAAAGCAAATCAAAGAAATTAGTGCGCAGTTTAAGTTAAAAGAATATGAGCAGGAACTGGTGGTTTCCAAATACGAAGCCCAACTGTCCAAATCTAAATATAAAACCAGCTTACTAACAGGCTTATCTATATTAACTGGACTAATCATTCTGTTTTTCTTCTTTTACAGATTTAAAAGCAATAAAAAGAAACGAGAGCTTCAAGCCAAAAACCTTGCTCTAAAAGAAGCCAAAGACAATGCCGAAAAACTAACCCAATTAAAATCAGAATTACTGACCAATATTAGTCACGAGTTAAGAACACCTTTGTATGGTGTTATTGGCATCACCTCAATGTTAATGGAGGATGAGGCAGTTAATAAAAAACACTCGAAGTTACTACGATCGTTACAATTTTCTGGAGATCACCTTAAAAATTTAGTCAATAATATTTTAAGAATAAGTGATATCGAATCAGAGAAAATTGTCCTTCAAAAAACCAATGTTAATTTATATAAATTAGTAAATAATATTGTGGATTCGCTACAATTTCAAGCGGAAGAAAAGCATAATACTTTAGAGTTGACTATCCCAAAAAGCTTGAACAAACAATATTATATTGATGGCTTCAGGCTATCGGAAGTATTGATTAATATTATTAGTAATTCTATTAAATTTACTAATAATGGACATATACAAGTTGAGATCTCTAAAGATCAAGTGGATTTAACTAGTGAAACCTTAATATTTAAAATTTCTGATACAGGTATTGGGATTCCGTTAGAAAAACAGGACTTGATTTTCGAAAACTTTAAGCAAGCTGTACAAGACGAAAATACGTCTTATGGAGCAGGATTGGGCTTACCTATAGCCAAGTATTTACTAGAAAAAATGGATAGTAAAATCTATTTAAGTAGTCAAGAACATCAAGGAACCGTTATTAGTTTTAGAGTTACTGTTGAAGTCTCAAAACAGCAAGCAGATGATGTTGCACTACAACAAAGCTTTAAACCGTTAAAAGTACTAGTAGTAGAGGATAATAAAATTAACCAAATGGTAACCCAAAAGCTTATTTTATCTATTGGTCATGATTGTAAAATAGCCGAAAACGGACTAGAAGCAGTCAAAGCTTGCCAAAACGATAATTTTGACTTAATCCTTATGGATTTAAATATGCCACAAATGAATGGTTTTGAAGCGTCCGAAAAGATTAAAATACTAAAACCAAGTACTAAAATTGTCGCATTAACTGCATTAGAAATTAGCGAAGTCAAACAACGCTGTTTTGATTTAGGTATGGAAAGCATTATTAATAAACCGATTAGTAAAACTCAGTTAGCTGAGATTATAGATATTAATACTGTACAACAGGTTGGTTAAATCAAGTATCTTATTTTTTGTACTTTAACCTTATGAAAGCGTTTAATACAACAAGATTTAACCTTATTAAAATGAAAGGAGTAAAGAAGTATATTTTATATGCTATTGGCGAAATTATTTTAGTAGTTGTCGGAATTCTTATTGCTGTTACTATCAATAATGCTAACGAAAATAGAAAAGCAGACAACCAATTAAATAATATTTTAAGTACCTACAGACAAGATATTATTACAGATTCTACAATTGTCAATCAAAACCTAAAGCTTTTAAATACAAAAAAAGAGTTATATACATTATTTTTAAATGACACTGTAACTGTTGAAGACTACAATAAAAATCCAATGGGTTATGGGCTTATAACGACACATAATCCGTTTCAATTACAAAAAAGAGGCTATAAATTACTTTTAGATTACACAGATAACAATACTAGAGAAACGGATAGTTTAGTATTGCAAATTATTGGAACACATCAAGTATTTGATAACTTGTTGTCGCAATCGCAAGAACGAATTAATAAAGATATAGACGACAACTTATTCTATTTTAAAAATAATAAGTCTTGGCTAAGTGATTTGCTTACCGAAAATATAACATCAGAGATTAATGCGTATTATTTAAGTAAGGATTACAAAAATAGATTAGCCTTACATCAGACCTTTACTATTAATAATTGGATGACTTTCTTACAATATTATCAAACGTCTGCTAAAACAATTTTACAGCAGCTAAATACTAGATTAGAAGAATAGCTATACGCTTTTAATAATAAGATAGTTCATTAATTAGCTTGCCATTTTCAAAAAAATCAAAATCAATACCATAGTCTAAAACACTATTTGGATAGTATCGTTCAAAATCTAAACTATATTTTTTCCATCGACCATCTTTCAAATCATTTTTACAGGCTCCAAGCAGTAATATTTCATCTGTAAACGTTGACCTTAAAGTGGCCTCACCATTTTTAATATCAGACGTAAAAGTAGTTGTCCAATAATCGCCAACTGTTCCATTATATTGGTACAATCCATCTTTTAAACCATCGGTATAATTTTCTTTAAATTCAAGTTCTCCAAAAGTAGAGTAGGTTTTAAATTCTCCATCTTTATTTCCGTTAGCATACTGTCCTTCTAAGGTTACTTCTCCAGAAATTTCATGTATATCCTTATATAAACCATGTAGTTGACCAGATTGATAGGTCATCACTTGTAAAGGCGTTTTATTAAAACCATAATGGGTAATTGTCCCATTTTGTGTTTCAGAAAAATCATAAACTCTGGTAAATTTTGTAAGTTGATCTGCCATTACAATATAACGTCCTTGTTTAGGAATATAGTTTAAACGGTCTTGACTTGTCTCTGCATAAAATGCTTGGCAAGCCTTTTGTTTACTAGTAGATGTACATTTAGTAAAACCCTCTAAATTAGGACTATAATAACCATCTTTGGAATTTAATATAGTGCCATCTAATGTATAACGTTTTTCAAGATCCTCTTTTTTAAAAAAAGCGGTTTGACCATTAGGGTAAGAATATTTAAAAAAGGTAATAGCATTTTCTTTTTTATAAAAGTAATTATTAATCAAACTAGGAGATCGTAATAGATTAAGTAATTTAGATTTTTCTACATAATCATCATAGTTTCCTAAAAGGATGTAATAATCAAAAATAGCCTTTAAATAGGTTTTACCATTTGGATAAAACTGTTCAAAGGTCAAACGCCTTGTTTTATAGTTAAAGGATAAGGTTACTTTTTTTTGGCCAGTATTATAATAAGACGTCCCAGTGCTAAAACAGTCTACTTGTTTTAATTTAGGATTATAAGTAACCTCTTCTATAAGCTGTCCGTTACTATTGTAGCTGGTCCAAACACCAGTAGGTAAGTAGGTATGTACTAAGTTAGTATCTTTTATGTATGTTAGATGTTGTAAAGGCTTACCATTGGTATGAAACTTTTTAATACTATATAATTCTTCATCTAGCGTATTAGTCATCTGTATTGTTGCTAAAACCGTTCCGTCCTCATCAAATGCTTCAAATGAGGTATAAATATCATTTTTTATAATGCCTTTACTACGTATGGCACCATCAGGAAAATAATGTATTTGTTCTGTTTGTTTTTTATCTAACTGTTGTTTGGTTGTTTTAATAGCACCATTTTCAAAATAGAGCTCTGTATCAAACTCTTGAGCCATACTAGAAAAGGATATAAAGACAAAACCAATTAATTGTAATAGTAATTTCATGTAACACGCATATTTGGGATTTAAAAGTAATTATAAAAATTAAGGTCTCTATAATTTATTTATGATAAATACTTACTATTAAAATGAATTGATTAAATATCAATTGATATAGCACAAATTGAAAGTGAGAGGTTATTCAATAAATTCTATTTTACATACTATTAAAAATACAGATTAAGTATCTGTGTTTTTAATACAACTTGAAAGTAGGAAGTATAATGAATTTTCTATTTTACATAATATAAATTATAGTACATTTATATAACAAATTGGCGGATGCTTGCATTTTACATAATTGCAGATATAATAACACGCTAGTGTTTTATATCGTTAGCCATTATGTAAAAGCCAATTTGTGGCTTCGTTAGAATAATTTAGATGTGTAGCTATAATTCTATACTATATAAAATATCTCAAAGAATTTAGTACTAACAATCTACTTTAGGGCTTGGATTTTTAAACAGTATCGTTTTGTTTTTATATAAATTGAATATTCTGTACAATTGTGCAAGATTTTATAAATACGCGATTCTCGTGGATTAAAAATTTTAAACACTTATTCTAATCTGTTGAAAATTGTTGTTCCGACATATAAGCAAATTATGGTTTTATTAGAATAATATAAAAAGGTTTCTTACATAATTAACTTAAATCTGCTATAGATATATTACTCCCTTTTTGAACTAATCCATTTCTATTTGCAACTAACATAGCAGCTCCAAATATGTCATTCTCATAGTTATCAATATGCTCATTATATTTTGATTTCATCATTGGTATTATATCATCAGTTGACGTATTTGTAAAAAATAGTTTCATACCATAATTAGCACATTCAATGTAAGGACTCATATTAAAACCCCAAACTTCAAATTTATCTTTGTAACCTATATAGCTTAAAACTCCATTATTTATTAGTTCATCTCCGAGAACTTTTCCAGTGAGACAAGAACAAGTGTAAAAAAGTGTGTTTTTAAATTTATCTATATTAATTTTTGTTGATATGTATGGAATGTTTCCATTTTTCACTAACTCATTTTCTCCTCCGTGTGAATATGCTAATAAAATAAATTTTTCTAAAGGTTCTGTAATAATAGCAACTGCAACTTCATTTATTTTAGAGCTGCCATAATATGAAATATTTAATGATGAATCATTTAAAAATATGTTCAAATCCTCATAGCACATGTTAAAAAATAATCCCAAAGCTTCGTCTTGATTATCAAAAAGACCAATTATATCAACCATTATAAATTCTCTTTTTTACGCAATAATAAGTCGATAGTTAGTGAATTTAGCTTACTTGAAAATTCTTTACCAATTGGTGTTTGAAGTCTGATTTCTTTTAATATTTCGTTTAATGTATATGATTCTCCAGATGATGTGAAGTAAATAGGTTTGTCTTTATCGGATTCATTACTAATTATCCAATCTTCAATTATATTATCGAGACTATTTTTTAAGTTATTATATGCTTTATCAACTATTTGCATAGCTTCTTCTAAAGAACAATCTTTACTTAAGAAACCAAAAGCTCTATTATTAATAAAATCGCTAAATTCTTCATTAGTTTGATTTATACCGCTCCAAAGGATAACAGGAATCAAAGTCGAGCTGTTATGAATCTCTCTTAATAGGTCGTGACCATCCATATTATCATCTTTAGAAAACTCAATATCTAATAATACAATCAAATTTATTTCTAGATTATTTTTGATATAATCGAGTCCCTCTTGTGGGTTAGAATAAAACTTAACATTTTTAAATTTATCTTCTAATGTAAATAATAAGGGATGCTCTTCAATCTCTTTATTATCATCTATTATTACAAAGGTTACTTCCATTAAGAATTATTTTTTAAATGGTAATGTGATTTTAAATGTTGCACCTGTTGGACGAAACTCATTCTCTATTACTTCAATATTTCCCTGCATAGCTTCCACTCTAGTTTTAACCATATACAGTCCCATTCCTGCACCACCTTCCTCAGCTGTGTCAGTATAAAAAATATCAAAAATTCTATGTTTATCTTTCTCCTTAATTCCTATTCCATTATCTGAAAAAAGTATGGTCACTTTGTCGCTAGATGTTAAACTGCTACATTTTATTATTTTTTCATTATTATTTTTTAAAGCTTTAATTGAGTTAGAAATCAAGTTATCAAAAATATCTTCTATTGCTTTTCTATTGTAATTAAGAATTAGATTATCCTTAATTTCTACAATTGTTTTAATACCTTCTTCATTAAGCCTATCAACATAAATATTATCAAACAGATTAACTATTAATTCTTTTAGGTTAATTTCTTCTAGTTCAGTATCCGATTTAGCATATTTTAGCATAAAATCGACACCCTTTCTTAATTTCAGCATTTCTTTATAAATGCTTTTTGAAATACTAATAAATCTATCCTCTAAATTTGGATTAGGATAATTGTTATAAAAATATTCAGCTCCAGTCAGTATATGACCTAATGTATGCTTAGTCATATGTGAAAACATTGCTGCGTAGGTTTGTAATGAAACCAAACTCATAAATAAGTTTTCCTGTTGTTTACTTTCTTTTTCTAATTTTGAGTAATCTTTAATACTTTTTGTTACACTACCTTGAATCTTACCAAGATTTGCTTCTATACTTCTAAGTTTGGCTTGTACTTTTGGAGAAGCTTCTTTTTTGACTGATGCTATTTCTTTTTTTAGTGTTTTGAGGTCTTGATTTGCAACACCTAAACTTGACTTGGTGTTTTCTCTTTCAACTTTTTTTACATTCTTAAAATAAGATTCCAACTGAACAATTTGCTCAATGATAAACTTTCTTAATTCTTCCCAAGCTTCATTATCAACAAACCCTTGTCTATTAGTTGATTCTATTATCTGAGGATTATTTTCATCTGTTATTTCTACGTAACCAAGCAAATCTCTAGTGCCAAATCTATCAAAGAAACCAGACCACCTTCTTTTATCAATACCAAGTATATCCTTTTGTTTGTTTTGGTCAGCAACATATTCAGCAAAAGGTGTGGTAATAATACCGTCCCTATATATTTTAATGCCATCAATGTCGGAATTGAAGTATTTTTTATATTTACTTTTTGCAGCTTGGTCAAAATAGTAAAGTGTAAGTTTCAAAAAGCCACAAGGTCTTTCGGGAACTTTTATTTTATTAAGGCTTCCCTTCTTATATTGTAAAATTTCTTGAACTCCTTCCTTTTTATCAAATGTTAATTCAACCTTTTTTGTAGCAAAATCAATTAATTGTGTTTTTACTTTAACATTATTAAAATCCTTATATGGGGACTTTATAGTAATATTAAAGGGATATGCATTTGTTTTACTTGGATTTGGAGGAACTAATTTAGAAAGTTCTTTAAATGCTCTGTTAATGTCATTTTCAGTCCAAATTTCATTTACTTGAGAAATTTCTAATGTTGTTCCTTGGACTTCTTTATCTCCTTTATCATACCAATATTTATTTTCAACATCAGTAAAAAAAGGTTTTTCATCTTCAAAATTTAATTTTAATTGAGAATCCTCTAGTTTGGAATAATAAGACCAATCAGTCTCAAGACATAAAAGTTCGGCACTATTCTTTTTTTGTGTTCTAAGGACTAATTTATCTCCAAGTTTATCAACAGCAAATCTACCTATACCTTTTTTTCCTGCAACTTTTCTTTTGTGTGGTGCTGGAGATAATCGCTCTCGTCTTTTACTACTAGTTCCGATAACCATCCATTTGTTTTTAATATCGGAAAATTGCATTCCTATACCGTCATCCTTAATAATTATCTTTGAATTTGGAGTTAAGGGATTGATATCAATAAATTCTACAATAACATTTTCAGCATTTGCATCATACGCATTTTTGACTAGTTCAAACAATGCAGTTATTCTGTCAGTTATGAGTTCTCTTCCTATTAGTCGATAAGCACTAACATCAAAGTTAAATTTGATTGAATTTTCCTTTTTTAATGACATTAACTCATTTCATTAATTTGTTCAAATAATGCTTTTGCTAGCAACGGAGGAACAGCATTCCCGATTTGCTGTTGCATATACATCAAGGTTCCTTCAAAAATAAAATTATCAGGAAAGCTTTGTAACCTTGCTGCTTCTCTAACTGATAAACCTCTATTCTCAAAAGGATGTATTAGCATATTTTTTCTATAATTAGAAATCACTACTGATGGTTTTTTAGAGTCTAGTCGTTTATAAATACCTGAATGACAATTATTTTTATCAGAATAGTTTTTCATTAAATTATCAGGAATTGCTTTCCAATTTTGACCTTGTTTAATATACTTATATCTTTCTAAAACATAATCTCTATTTCTAGATACATAATTTTGAAAAGAGAAATCTGAATTTTCTCTCATTTTATCAGCAAATTCATTATTTGCTAATCCAGAATAAGGTAGCGAATCTATAAAATCTCCATTTTGCAAAATTGGTAAATCCAAAATGGCATCTGCGACAGTATATTTATTAATTGATGCTTCTGGAAATCTAAACTTTATTCCATTTTTATTTCCAACCATAAAAAATCGTTTCCTATCTTGAGGAACTCCATAATCTGAGGCAGTTAATACATCAAAATTTACAGTATATCCCAGATTTTCAAGTCGTTTTTTTAGCACTTTTACAACTTTCCCTTTTTGGAAACTTCTAAAACCTTCTACATTTTCAAAAACACACCATTCAGGTTCTAACTCTTCAATAAACCTTAAGAATTCTTCAAATAAGCTATTTTTTTCATTACGTGCATTTCTCGTAACTGTATTTGATAAAGAAAATCCTTGACAAGGTGGTCCGCCAAACAAAACAAATGGGTTTTTAGAAATTAGTTTAGTTGGGTTAACTTTTCTAATATCCTCTACAATTACTCTAGATGACTTATGGTTATTATTAAAAGTATCTGCTGCATACTTATCATTTTCAACAGCAAAGGAAATATTAATACCAGCCATTTCAGCACCAAGGCTCATACCTCCTGCTCCACTAAAAATATCACAACCAAGTGTGGAACTAATTATATCTTTATTAATATTTAATTCAACTGGTATTTCATTTTTAATTAATGTGCTCATTTACTTTTAAAGTTTTACATGCTTTAAATCTTTACATATTTCTTTTATTACTTCATTAGGGTCTAAGTCTAATGCTAAAGCAATAAGATAAAGCTCATCGACTTTCAACTTTGCTTTTATAATTTGATAACTCACTTAACTTAATTATACATAGTCCAGTTTTTTAGCAACATCAGAACGATTTAATGATTTCCTTGACAAATACAAACCTAATTGAGTCATTTTTTATTTTTTTAAAACTATAAATTTAAAAATAAGAAATATCTTTCTGACTTTCTAAACTTCAAATTTAAATATTGTCCGAATATAAGAACATTTGTTCTTACTATTGAATATTTTGTTTAGATTTTCCATTACACACAAATTCCACTACTCTCCTATCGTCACTAAGTAAAAAACGTATTTACTCGCTCTTTTCCTATTTGATAAATAGGTACTCGTAAACCGCAAGCGGTTTCATGAACATCGTAAAGAAAGTATTGAAAATATATTTCAACGCTTCTTAGTCTTACGCAAAATCTTCACCACACGACTATGTGTAATCTCTAACAAATTCCATTGGTAGCCTTCAAAATCAGTGGTATTCATAAATTGTACAACCACTGCATCAATATCTTTATGGTATTCTGCTAGACATTGGTAACCTGCTGCCAATCCACCATGATTAAACTGGTACAGTGAGCTGTACAATTTCATTTCGGCTTTATTAAGTAGTGTACCATCAATTAAAGCTCTTAAAAAACTACCAACATCTGCTGCAGTTGCTAGCATCATGCCTTCATTTTGGGTTTTAAAGTCCTTATCTACACCAACATAATAGCCACTCATGACATCGTCTAAATTAACGTCATCCATTGATGCGTAAGTATTTTTTAGTCCCAATGGATTTAAAATTTCGGTTTTAAAATAGTTAAATCGTGGACGTCCTGTCACGTGCTCAATAAGTCTTGACAATAATAAATAATTGGTGTTGGAATAGCCATAATCTGTATTAGGCTTAAAGTTGGCTGGTTTATCTAGCACGTATTGAAGCACGTCTATATTAGTATTGGGTTGGTTGCTCCAAAACTCTGGACTATCCGTAAAGTTTGGGATGCCACTTCGGTGTTGTACCAGCATGCGTATGGTAATGTCTTCTGCAAATTCTATTCGTCCCACCAGTTCTGGAAAATAATCAGCAACCGTTTTATCTAAGTCTATACGTTTTTGATGGGCTAATCTAGTAACAGCAACCGCAACATACAGCTTACTAATACTGGCTATTTTAAATAACGCATTGGGTTTAGCTGGTATTTTTTGTGTTGTATTATGGTAACCTGCTGTATAAGTTGCTGGTGGTTTTCCGGCTTCGTCCACATAAACAATAACACCATCAAAACCATAGCTTAACGTTTGGTCGACTTGCTCTTGTACTGTATCTGGTAAGGGTAAAATCCACGCTTTTACTAAAATCCATGGGACAAACCATAAGGACACAAACGTCCCAACAAATAATAGAATTCTGAAAATCTGTTTGCCTTTTGAGGGTTTTGGTTTGGTTTGTGTCATGATATCTTAAAATACTAATTTTTACGGTCTTTCTATTTATAGATCAAATATATTTAGGAGAACACGATCTAAAAATTGTAATTCACCCAACTGTAATATAGTATGGATGTATTGAAGTTTTGCTTCATTATCGAAAAATACATTCCTAACCTTAAATTTTAAGATTTATTTATGCTAATATATTATTAACGTCCATGGATTTACTTGATGCTATTAGTATCTTGTATAAAAATACATTCTATGAGTAAAATTATATTTGAATACCACGATGTTACCGCTAGCGATAGTCTAGAGGCTTACACCACAGACCGACTAAACAAACTATTTGAACGCAACGATTTTGTAATACGAGCAGACGTGTTTTTTAAAACAGAAAATACTGCAACAGCAAACATGGTAGCTAGCATCAGATTAAGTGCACCTGGTCCAAGACTATTTGCAGAAGCAGCACACGATAATTTTAGAAGTGCTGTTACAGAATGTGTGGACGAGCTACAACGTCAACTAGCCAAACGAAAAGAATCTTTAAAAACGTATTAAACCTATGAACTCTATAAGTACCAGTAACAACCAAATACAATGTTTTTATTCTAGCGGAACCCCTTTTAGCGATAAATTAGAGGCGTTTTTAAAGTCTACTAAAAAAGATACCTTAGCTATTGACATTACAAAAACAATGCCTTCTGACACCATGTGGCACGACATTGCAGATAAACTAAATACAAGTTTAAAAGACTTAATAGCATTGGATGACATCCAAGAGACGGACGATAGTACCTCGTTTTCTGAAGAAAGTTTAGTCAAAATATTAGCTAAAAATCCAAAAGCGTTAAAAGGTGCTATTATTATTGAAAACGACACTATTGCACACATCACTAACTATACAGAGGTTTTAAAATTTTATGATGTGGATTCAGCAGGTTTAGAAAAGACATTCCATACAGACCAACCTGTAAGTAAGTCTCAAACAGACGATGATACTTTCGTATAGTCTATTATACTACTATTTAATCTTTAAGAACATTTTGTAATGCACCAAAAACTTTGAATATACTGGTAGCTATAATATGGTTTACAGGTTTAGCATTTGTGTTTTTTGGTTTAAACTGCTTTTACTCGTCATTTATAATTAACGAGTTTAAGCGTTATGGTTTACCAAAATACCGCAGACTTACTGGTTGGCTTCAATTGTTGGGTGCATTTGGTTTGCTTGTAGGACAATACTATAGTAAACTACTCCTATTTGCAGCAGCAGTAGGCTTATTTGTATTGATGCTTTCTGGTTTTATTGTAAGATTGAAGATTAAGGATAATGTTATAAAATCGTCACCATCGTTTATTTTTGCTGTTCTAAATTTATTAATTGCAATTAAGGTATATACTAACTACCTTATCTAGTTAATGCAATTATAACTACGTTTAATACCACAAATAAAAAGGCTGGAAACGACATATATAAAGGGTCTTTTATTTTAATGTGCATAGCTATAGATCCTAAAAGTAACAACGCTAATCCAGAACTAGCAAGTAACGTGACACTATTAAATTTAATAGATACCAATAGTAGCAAGGCTAAACTAACTTTTAAAAATCCAATGCCATAACAAAACGATTTTGAGAGTCCATAAGCTTTAAACTCTTCTACAATGTTGTCAGCATTTCCGCCTCGCCATTTGGTTTTTTTATTTGGCTGAATAACCCAAACATTTATAATGCTTAATGCTACAATAATTTTTAAGGCAATTACTATATAGTCGGTTGTACTCATTTTAATTACGATTAGTTAATTAAATAAAATTAAGCCTTTTTTGTAATTTGTTTATGGTTATTAACAAAAAATTAAACATAATAACTATTTTAAGTTAAATAATTACAGATTTTATACTATAACGATAGTGCCATTACTGTAAGCTATCGTTAACATAAGCTCCGTTTTTGTAAATCAGTAATTCTGTTTCGACATCGTGTTTTGCTGGTTGCTCTTCTGCAAAAATATATTGTACCTCCTCTATTCTACTAGTCACTTCTAAATTGTAAAATTTAGAGGATGTTATGGTCGATGCGTCTGTAATTAAATTGCTAATAGTTTCATTATAAAAACCATTGCCTTCTTCATCATAGGCTTCGGTTTTGTTATAAACTTCAAAGTCTTTTAATAGAGGTCTTAGTTGGTCTCCTTCCCTATTAAATAGGGTTAATCTGTTAGAACTATAAGGGTTTAGAGGATTATCTACAAAACTATACACAGTTACACCAACTGTTTCTGATTGCTCAGAAATTTTATACGGTTGATAAGTGGCTTCAATACTAGAGAGTTTTTCAGCATCAGAAGTCCAGCAATTTTCCTCAATATATTTAGCTTCAATCGTTCCAGTCATAGCATTAACTAACAATATATAAGCATCCAAAACCAAGTAATTATAGGTTTGTCTAGCAATTTTTGGAATCACTACCAGTTGTTTGGTTTCTGATACGTTTTCGGAACTAAAAAAATCCTTGTAGATATCGTCTTGAGTTATATTAAGCTCTTGTAAAATACTGTCTAAATGGCTGGAAGGTTTTATTGTACCATCATTATCAATTATAAAGTCTTCAGTAACATCATTTTCTTCATCCAACCAATAATAGGTTTTTGATATCCTATTATCCTTAATAGTAGAACTTATTACTTGTTGGCCTTCTGCAATCTCGTCATAAGCAATAATGATATGGTCAATAAAATCACCATCTGCAGTATAATTAACAAGGATAGTTTCTAGTTCATGTTCGCCTTTAGCCACGTTATACACTATGGTTTTTAAATTATCAAATAGCTGAAGTCTATATGCTGGACTGACTTTAAAACTGTAACCAGCTGTAAAAAAATTAGGATAGATTTTACCCAATTGTAGTATGTTAGCGTCCTCTTTTGTTAATACCTCTGTAAGCGCTGTATTATTGAAATTAGTATCATCAGATAGTGGTATTTGTTTTAAAGGTATAGCGTCTGTTAATTGACTAAAACGGTTTAACAAAGTCACATCCTGTGCATCTTCTGCTTGGATGGTCCAATCTATTTTAACGGTTAGTCTTTGCAGTTCTACATTGTTTTTTAAATCAGAGTTTTTATCAATAACCACAAAAACCAGGTACAAAGGTTGGTTTATATCTTGAATTTGAATATTATAATTTTGGTCTAAATCGAAACTGTTTTCAACAAGTCGTGTTGCAGTATACGTCCCATTATTGAGTCGAAGTGAATTAAACATGTGTTTATCCATACTCTCTTGAAGCCAAGCGCTAGACGACACATCTGACGTATAGATACTTTTGTCTGCATTAAAGTAGGTTTCGGCAATTATATTGCCTAAGGTAAACTGAGGTTGTGAGACTAAATCTTCATTATTTAATGCTTTAAACATTAAGTCTTTACTATGGGACGCGTTAACTAGTATATAATTTGGTGTACTAAATTTAAACACTAAATTAAAAGGTGCTTTATCTAAAAATACCGTTCCGTTTTTAGGCTGAATATTAGTTCCGTTTTGCTCAATGGATAGCGCAACTAGATTTGGGTTAGTCGGTTTATTTTGTTGACAAGCACTAGTTAATAACCCAATAAAAAGAATATAAATGAAAGATTTCATTGATTTTAAGATTTAAATATTAAAATATCGTACCAAGTTAAAAAAAGACGTTCAGCAATAAACAGTAAAATAACTATCGAGACCATTAATAGACAACGTTGAAGCGTGATAGATATAGATGGTATTTTTTGTTGTTTTGTATTGATTCCATAATTTAAACTAAAAAATAAAAGTGCTGATAGTATAGCTCCGACAGATCCAGCGATCTCTAAATAAAAATACGCAAAAAAATAGATGGGTTCTTTAAAAATCACAACGTACAAATACCTGATTAATATGTTTAATATAAATAGTAATATCAACCAAAATAATACTAAAAGTAGGTGTTTCATAACTATGGACAGGTCGTTACAGGATTTCCGCACAACCATTCTAAAGCTACCCATCCTACTGCATCTTTATATTCAATTTGCACCCAATCTGCGCATATATTTTTAATTCTTACAGGACCGTTTTCACCTTCAATTGTAGCCACCTCCACTCCCATCTTTTGGTGCATCTAGAAGTGTAATGTTTTTTCTAGTCCAAAATCCAACCGTAGATTGATGTATCCAACCGTCTACATTTGAAATTTCATATCCATAATAAACGCTAGAAATCTGGTCAATTTTTAACCAACCGTTATTGTAATCTGTAACCTGTAGCACAAATAAATCATCTTTATTAAGTTGAAGTACCACCTCTCCATTTGGTTCATAACGTACGTTAGTATTACTATTAGAATCATCTGCTAGTGCAACTTCAAATGGTACAAAAGTGCAATTTTGAGCACCATAAAACGTAGTAAATAAATAGAAAGAGAAGTAGATAATTATATTCATGATTTTGAACAATTAGGATTAGAAAAAAATAGCCTTATTAAACAATAAGGCTATTTTTATATAAATTAAGCAGCTTTTTGAACAACTTGCGTTAATTCTTCAAACGCCTTTTTTTGTGGAGCAGCTAATAAAGCTTGCTTGATAACACCTGCAATAATTTCGATGATATTTTGACGTGCTTTAACACTTTTTCCAAAGTAAGCATGCATCATTTTATTTGGAATAATGTAATTCACTTTTACGGTATTCTCATTTGTAAAGTATAGTTTGACTGCATGCATCCCACTTTTTTTAAGTACTAAGCACTGCTCCATTTGCCCATTAGCATCTGTTCTAATCTCCCAAATGTCGTACTCTTTTGAGCACGTATAGTCTGAATATTTTGATAAAAAAATGAGTAATTTGTCTAATGAGTTATACTCGTTGTTGATTTGTATTGTTGTGTTCATTATTCTTATGTTTTATTATTTAAATATTAAAAAGATCTAATTGGAAGTATATTAAATACAGAAACTGTTTTATCCATAGCTATTGGATTTGAGCCACCAAAAAAAGCGATATAAGCGTTATTATTACTAACTTCGGTAGAAGTCCAAACAGTACCAAAAAAAGCACTTCCTCCATTTGCTTGTACTGTTGGCCATATATAACTCTGATAATTAATATCTATTTCATTAAACTCATCTAAACTCGGTAAGTACCAATCATTAAATCCATTTAAATTTAAATTTGAAACTAGTTCTGCTGCTGTTCCTGCTGCACAAGCAGAAGAAGTTATTGCAACTGTATTTGTTGCTCCGGTACCGATAGCTGTACCAGTTGCTCCAGTATTAACACCTGAACAACCCCAAGCATTACTCATTTGATTATCAAGTGCGCATACTAAGCCATGATCATTATCATTAGGATCTAACCAAAAGATTATCCCTCCATAATTTAGGTCTCCTAATTCATTAACGTTAATCAGATTAATTGTTGCGACAGCAGTTTCTGTACTTACCGAATTATTAACAGTAATGTTTGCTGAAATTGTAGGATTTACTTCAAAATCAAACAGTGTTTCATCTGCTATGGTCAATTCTCCTGTATTAGAATTTATAGTTACAGTTCCTGCAGGTGATTGGGATGTGATACTGTAGCTTAAAGTACCATCACCTGCTGCTTGAACTGTTCCCAAAGACGTTCCAGTAGGCGAGTTTTCATCTATATTAGACATAAAATCTTGTATACTTAACTCATTAACATTATTTAAGTTGATTGTAGCCACTATAGTGTCGATGTTCCCTGAATTATCAACTTCGATGTTTGCTGTAATTACTGGGTTTACTTCAAAATCAAAGACAGTACCATCTGCTACTGTTAAAGCACCTGTATTAGCATCTATATTAACAGCACCTGATGGTGTTTGAGATACTATACTATAACTTAATGTCGCATCTCCTGTAGCTTGTACAGTACCTAAAACATCTCCATTACTTGGATTCTCGTCAATGGTTGTTGTAAAGTCTTGAACATTTAATTCGTTAACATTAGTAAGATTAATAGTTACAGTAGAGGTGTTAACTGCTCCATTTGCTGCTACTGTTGCAGTGATTGTTGGATAAGTTTCAAAGTCGAATAACGATGCATCTGCTACTGTCAATTCTCCAGTAGTAGCGTCAACATCCAAAGCATTATTTGGAGCTTGTGTAGTTATACTAAAGCTTAAAGCGCTTGTTGCATTACTTTGTACAGTACCTAAAACTTGCCCATTAGTCGGATTTTCGTCAATGGCGAGCTCTAAATCTTGTAAGTTAATTGGAGCTGCTGTAGGTGCATCGTCATCGTTACTACAGCTAAACACTGTTATAAATAAAGCTATTGTTAATAGGTTAATTAATTTAATTGTTGTTTTCATGTTATTGGGTTTTAATATTAATTGATAAATAGCGATTTTAATAATCCATTTTAACTAATTCACCACTAAGTGTATAGTAAAAGCGAAAAGTGGTTCCACCATTTTCAGGTTTTAGGTTAATGGCGTATTCCATTTTTGAAGCATCACCATTTTTAGGAAATTTGACTAAAGCAGTATATAACTTAGGGTTTTCAATACTTTTTTCTTCCGTTAATTTTTTTGAAGACTGCTCAATTAATTGACCAACTGTAGTCAGATTTATATTATCGTCTAATTGAAACATAAAATCTTTAGCCTGTGTGCCATCAGGTACTTCTAGCATCACTTCTGAACTTTGCGTCCAATTGTTTTGTAGTAAATTCCATTGTCCCATTTTCATGGTTTCTGGTGCGTCAGTAACAGTTAAAGACACGATGTTACCCATACGGTCATCATGACTAATCATTATGTCTGTGTAATAGGCACTTTCTCCAAATTCACTTTTTAATTCGTTTTCAATGTTTGCAAATCCTTTGGCATTGGCTGGTTGATTGCTGGTTCCGCCTCCACATGATAAGATGGTCATGGTAATTACTGAGGCTAATAGTACTTTAAAGTGTTTCATAATATCTGTTTTATAGTATCGTGTTAGTGTGTAGGTGATACTAATTTGAGATAAAACTAAGGTGTACTATCCTATTAATAAATAGCAAACCAATTTATGAGTCACTTGAAGAAATAAGTGTTGTATTTACGTCTATAAACGTATTTAGTGTTAAAATTTGGTTGTAATTATTTTTTATTCCATGTAAAAAGACGCTTGACAAAACTTTCTTTTTTACGTGTAGATACTGGTATTTTAATACCATTTTTTAGATAAATAGTACCTGATTTATCGTACTTTTCAATATACTTTAGATTAACGATAAACGATTGATGCGGTCTTGTAAACGAGTGCTGATTGAGTTGCTCTTCAAATTCTTTTAAAGATTTTGATGCCAAATGCTTTTTTCCGTTACTTAAATAAAATGTTGTGTAACCTTTATCAGATTCGCAATACATTAAATCTTTTAAATCTATAATCTGAAACGCGTCATGGAGCGATAGTATTAAGGTATCGTTATCATTATTTAATACTTGCTTTACTGTTTTAATTTGTTGTTTTTGAGTGGCAATAGACAAGTTACCTATCTTCTCTAAAGCTATTGTAAGCTCGTCTACATCTACGGGTTTTAACAGATAATCTACAGCTCCGATTTTTAAAGCTTGTAATGCATATTCTTCATAAGCCGTAATAAATATAACCTTAAAATTAAGATGTTCTGTTTGGTCTAGAAAGTCGAAACCTGTACCATCAGTCAGATTAATATCTAAAAAAATCAAATCTGGTTTACAGGCATTAGCAACCACTACTGCATCTTTAACAGATTCGCATTCGCCAATAATTTCAATATCTTTATCTATTAACTCTAATAAATTAATTAGACCTTTTCTAATATATTCTTTATCCTCTACTATTAACGATTTCATTATACTAAAATATTTTATGTGGAATTACTATAGTTACTATGGTCCCTTGCTGGTTATATTTTTTTCTATCTTCTATTTTAATAGAACCTCTCATTTTAAAGTGTTTTGATAACAATTTTAATCGCTCTGAAGTTATCGTGGTTGCTAATGATTTTTTATCCTTCTCAGTAATATCATCTTGCTGATTAATACCAATACCATTATCCTCAATAGTACAAATTAGTTCTTTGTTTATATATGATAGTTTTACATCTATTCTTTTATCTGTTTTTGGGTTTTTAAAAGCATGTTCTAACGCATTTTCTACAAAAGGTTGAATAAGCATTGGAGGCATCATAATTCTAGAAACATCAATATTATCAGCTATAAACACATTAAAATTGTAGTTTTGATTCTCTAAATTTTGAAGCGACAAATAGTTTTTTACAGCTTCTAACTCTTGGGATAATGACACCATTTTATCTCTAGAGTTTTCTAAAGTAGTACGCAATAGTTTTGAAAATTTAGACAAGAAACTTACAGACTTTTTCGCTTCTTTATTTAAAATCATACCTTGTAGTACAGACAAAGAATTAAATATAAAATGTGGAGTCATTTGAGAAAGCAATAAACGCTGCTCTATGACTATGTTTTTATTTTTAGTTTGAATATTTTTAAATTTTTGATAGAAAATAATTGATCCCAATAAGATTGAAACTAAAAGAAAACCAATGATAGCCCATAAATAATTTTGTTTGGATTTTTCCAAATCTTTATTTGTGGCAGTTAAAGTTTTTGTCAATGATAATTCTTTAATATGTGCTGAATCTAAAGCTTGTTTGTATTTGTATTCATACTCTAATTGAGTGATTTTCTCGATGTTTTCTTTGTTGAAAAGGCTGTCACTAACACGCTTGTAAGCTTCATGACTAGCTAGTGCTTTTTTATAATTTCCAATATTTTTGTAAACATCAAAAAGTAGATATTCTGCATTTATTTGATGGCTAAGTGAATTTAGTTTATCTGCTATTACTTTAGATTTTAAAGCATAGGACAACGCTTCTTTGTATTTTTTTTTGCTTAAAAATATATTTCCTAAGCCTCTATAAGCCTTAGATAAAGTGGATTGATTACCAGTTTTCAAACTTATAGCTTCAGATTTGCTATAACAATCAAACGCTGAATTTAATTTTTCTTGAGACAAATAGATATACCCTATATAATTTAAGGTAACCGCAACCATTTCCAAATCATTGATTTCCTCGCTTACTTCCAATGCTCTATTTAGAAAAGTATATGCACGATCATACTCTTTTTTACTGATGTATAAGGTTCCAATTCCAATATTTGTTCTACAAATACCACTCTTATTTTTATTTTTAATATTAATCTTTAAGGCACGATTATAATATTCTAAAGATTTATCTGGAAAACCTTCTCTTTCATAAATTACGCCTATGGTATTGAGGATGCTATACAAATCACCTGCTGAATCCCCATATTTTTCTTTAATAAATAAGGCTTTATTTAGGTAGTCTAAGGCTAACGGATAATTTCCTTGTCGTTTATAAAGATCTCCAATGCTGGCATAACACGAAGATATCATGTCCTTGTTATCTTGTACTTCGTATAATTTTAGAGCGTCCTTATAATGTTGTAATGATCTTGAATAGTTACCAAGTTTTAAATTAAGAAACCCCAAATTGTTAAAATCATCTGGACGATCTTTTTGCACTCCAATCTCTTCTTTCAGTTTTATTGCTTTTTCTAAGTAATCAATTGATTTTGCATAATCTTTATTTTGACTTGACACTGTTACTAATAACGTGTAACAATCTAAAATACCTTCTTTGAAATTAGCAGATTTATATAGTTGAAGCGCGTCTTTAAAATAATCAATACCGGCTTGCAAGTCACCTTGTTCTAATAGCAAAGATCCTTTTATATATAACAACCTTGCTTCTCCTTTTTTGTAATCTATAGTTTTCAGAACAGTTTCTGCTTGATTCAGATATGTTTTTGCGACTTTAACGTCCTTTTTGTAGTACTTAAAAGCTAATTCATTTAAAAGATTTATTTGTAAAGTATCATTTTCTTTATGAATTTCTAATCTATTTTTAAGACTATCAATCTCTTTGTTTTGGGCTAAAGCTAAAACATAGAAAGACATGAAGCATATAAAAAAAAGAATGAATTTATTTATGGGTTTCATTAAAACTGAGTCATTTTTAGCTTTCTGTTAGATAAGGAATAACTAAAGTAACTATTGTACCTTGTTCGTTATATTTTTTTCTATTTTCTATTTTAATAGAGCCTTCAGTTTTAAAATCTTTAGCCAACAATGCAAGACGCTCCGAGGTTATTGTGGTCGCTAATGATTTTTTATTCTGGTTTATAGTATTGCTATCTGTATTTATACCAACACCATTATCTGTTATTTTGCAAATTAATTTTTTGTCATGACAGGATAAATAAACATCAATTTTTTTATTCTCTTTTTTATCTCTAAAGGCGTGCTCTATAGCATTTTCAATAAAGGGTTGAATCAACATAGGCGGAATTTTTATAACCGAAGCATCGATACTATCATCGACCAATACTGAATAATTATAAGTATTATCTTCTAAGTTTTGTAATGCCAAATAGTTATTTACTGCTTCTAACTCTTGAGATAATAAAACGGTTTTTTCTCTTGAATTTTCTAAAGTAATACGAAGTAATTTAGAAAATTTTGATAGATATCCTACGGATTTTTTTTCTTCTTTACTTAAAATCATCCCTTGTAAAACTGACAATGAGTTAAAAATAAAATGAGGTGTCATTTGTGAACGTAACAACTTTTGTTCGATAATTACATTTTGTGTTTTAGACTTAGCATGCTTTAGTTTTAAATAGAATATAATTGAACCTAAAAGTAAAGCAACAACTAAAAAAGTAATAACACCCAATAGTAAGCTACGTTGTGATTTTTCTAAATCTTGCGAGGTCGCTTTTACTGTTTTTGTAAGTTTTAATTCCCTTTGGTTTGCAGATTCTAATGCTTGTTTGTATTTGTAATCGTATTCTAGTTGTGTAATTTTTTCAATATTTTCTTTATTAAAAAGGCTATCACTTTGTGTTTTATAGTCTTTGAATCGTTCTAAAGCGTCTTTGTAATTGTTTGTTTTCTCATATACTTTAGACAAATACAAATTAGCTTCTTTTTGAGTTACAGTTAATGATAGTTCATTTGCAATTTCTTTTCCTTTAAGCAAATTGTCAATAGCCTTTTGATTGTCCCCTAAATGGTAATAGATTACTCCTAATTCGGTGTATGATCCAGCGATTCCGCTTTTACTTCCCAAAGCCAAACTTACCTCTAGTGCTTTTTTGTAATTTTCTAAAGCAAGTTGAAAGTCTTCTTTTTCTAAGTATAATGCGCCTATACTATTATAACAATTATGTAATCCTTCTTTACTGTTTATTGTATTGCATATTGATAATGCTTTATTGTAATAGTCTAGTGCTTTGTTGTACTGCTTTTTAGATCGATAAACATACCCAATACCTATAAGACTTTTAGATTCTGATAGTTGGTTTCCCATTTCTTTATTTAGCTCATAACATTCCAAAAGATAGGGTAAGGCTTTATCATTCTCGTCAATACTAGAATACACTAAGCTAATGTTTAATAAAATTGCAGCACCAAAAATCTTATTTCCATTGTCTCGGTACCCTTCTAAACATTTTTGGTAATAGGCTAAGGCTTCTGTATGTCTACCTTGTTGAGTATAGACAAGCGCAAGATTACTAATTGCGTTATAGATTTTGTCCTCTTCGTTTAAACTATTATATATATCAATAGATTCTTTTAAAACCGCTTCGGCTTCAACAAATTTTCCTTGTGTATTGTATACAGCTCCAATATTTGATAAAATTGCAGCAACTCTATCTTGATTATTTAAACTTTTTTCAAGTTGAATAGCTTTATTGTAATACAATATTGATTTTTTGTAATCCTCTAAGAAACGACTAATGTTTCCTATAAGATTGTAACATTTTGCAATACCATTGGTATTATTGGTTGTAATCTCTAGACTTAGTGATTGATTGGCACTATTGGATGCACTTTCTAAATCTCCTTTTATTAAATAGTAATATCCTTTTTGATATAAACTTGTTGCTTCCCCTTTAGTAAAGCCTATGTGTTTTGCTAAAACACCTGCTTCATTTGCATATTTAATTAGTGAATCTTGATTAATACCGTAATATGTTTGAGCAATTGTGTTTAAGATATTAACTCTAGTACTATCCATTGTTTTATGGATAGATAACTGATTTTTGAGACTATCAATTACTTTATTTTGTGCTATAGTTGTACTAGAAATAATAAAACAACTAATAATAAAAAAAGATATTTTGAAGATTTTCATAAAAAACTAAAGAATAATCTGCTAATTAACAATTTAATCAATAAAAAGAAGAAAAAATTAAAAAAAGAAATAAGTGATTTCATTTTTGAATACTTTCAGACTATAAGTGCCAGGATTAAATTCATATTCGTTTGATACAGTTATTACTCCAGTATGTATTTAACAACCGCCAATTTACAACCCTAATTTATTTGAGTTTATATAAAATACAAGTATAAACACGTAATCCTTTTACATATTTATTGATTTGAAAATCAAGTATTTACACCTAATTCAATCATTAAATATTACCATAATTTTACCATGTTGTTAGTCAAAAACTAATTAGACTGGTAACGTATTATTAATCTTTTTAAAATCTTTTTATTATGGAAAATTTAAGTACAGTATTTGCAAATCCAGCAGCTAAGAGCACTGGTGTAGCTACAGATGGCGTGTCAGTAAATGCTTATGGACAAGGACAATGCTCTGGTGTAACGTACACAGTACCTGCACATGGAGATATTAAGGTTGGGTTTACTTTAAAAATGCAATGTGTAACCCCTAAAAATGTAGATGCTTTAGATGCATTAATCAGAGGAATGCTTTCTGCTTCTAACCAGAAAAAGTACGATCAACTTACAGAAAAAAGTTCTAGTGGTGGTCGTGGTTTCTTTTTATGGTTTTCTGCAGGAGGAAGTAGAACTTCCTACAAACAAACCACACATATCATGGAATCTTATGGTTTAACAAGAGAACAACAAACCAAAATTATTGATGCTATGGTAAAAATGGCAAACGAAGTAAACACGTTTACTTACAAAGGAACGATTAACAATGACAAATATGATTATTCAGTATCTGGTAGCTTATTTGGTATTGTTATGGATGCTACAATCCAAAAAGGAGAAAATCATGCTCAGTTACGCTTTTTAGCACCAAATGTACATTTAGATGGTAATGATGGTGCTTCATCTTTACCTTCTGTTGGTAAGTTGTATTAAGCTTTGGTAGATTCTCTAAACTAACAATTAATGGCATAAGCGAAACATTTTATAATATGTTTCGCTTTTTTTTGTTAGAAGCTTACTGTAATGAAGATATCATTAGAAAATAATTTCCTGCTACTATTAGTTGTATTTAATATCAAGTTCTGGTCTTCAGCTCCTGCTATTGTGCTGGTAATAATGAATAAATTTTGATTTTTAATATCCCTTTTTAAAATAGTAAAATGTCCAAGTGAGGTAAATCTATAACCAATCTTTAAATCAAAAAAAGTGTTACACTCAATATTTAGTCCGACGTTAAATTGCCAATTAAAGGGTCTAAATCTGTTTGTCTCTTGGTGAAGGCGTCCTGGACCCAAAGTATTATCTTGACTTATAATGCTATTATTAGCTCTCATAATTAATAGTATATGGTTAATTTCTGACCTTAGTTTTATAAACGACAAACCTAACCCAATACCAGTATCAAACGTAACTCTAGACCGATTTAGGTTACATTCAAGTAATTTATAATTTGCAACCACTTGTAATGCAGTACTACTAATTTTTGACTGTTGATTAAACGTACCAAAGTTATACACTAAAACATCGTTTGCTGGCACGTACTTTTCTTGAACATATACCATAGATGATGCATAGTCAAATCCGTTTCTAAAATGAGAAGCAAAACCTATAGAAAATCTTGGTTTTAAACTATAGAATAACTCTACACCCAAATAATTAGATGTAGTGAGTGTTTCATTATACACGCTAGTTTGATTATAAATTGTTTCTGATTGAATGTGAGTTGGAAAACTTGAAATATTCAAGCTATTGTTACCAGATATAGTAGGAAATGAAAGACCGTATTCTACTTTAAAATTAAGATTAGAGATCCAATCGTTTTTAAAAGATTGAGCAGAAAGTGATAATACATAAAAATATAAAACACCAACTATAACAGTTTTACTGTACTTGTTAGTTGCATTTTGAAGACAAAGCATAAAGCGTTTTTTTGTAATGGTTATGACAGAAAATATATAACAATTACAGCTTTGATTTACAAGTGTTTACACCTGATTTTTAAACGTTTGTATTCAATAATGTATTAGCCATTTAAATATCCATCAGTAAAATACTTGCTTAAAAACACATCTAAATTATCCGAAAATACTTTGTCTGCAATCTCTTCTGGAGATAAACCAAGCATTAAATCTGTTAATTGATCTTCACTAAAAAAAGTACAAGAATTTTGATCTACAGATATTACTCTAAAGGTTTTCCAATAGGGTCTAAAATTTAAAGTAATGGCTTTTGCAACTCGATGTTTAAAGTCATCTAAGGTATTAGCAGTATTAAAATGATCAAAAGGATCGACAATACCATCGTTATCGGATCCTAAACAAATAGTTTTCCAGGCGTCAATTTCTGCAATTAAGTTGTTAGGGTTATTAGCATTATGGTTTCTAATATTCTCCAAATTTATTTTAACGATATGAAACACATTGGTTAAAAACATCTGTGCATGCAATCGTTTTACAGATTCGTCTGGTTTAAATTGTCGCGTTAGTCCTTTATATAATTTTTTAAACTTCCCTCCTGGCATTCTACCATCGTGCATACAAACACCTATAACACCATCGCTTTCAAAAATGTCAATGATATCTTGATCAGTAATATTAATATCCCATCGACTAACATAAGATTTTTTGTCTAAGGTGTTAGTATCCTCACGTTGCGCAGCTTCATCCCGTGTTTTTATTCCATTTATGGCTGTATGACTACAAACTATTGGCACATGGTCTCCTGAAGCTTTTAACGACTTAATAATAGTTGCATAATCATCTCTAGATTGTAATGACATGTGCTTAGTATCTATTAAAATACGACTACCATTGTCTCTTGCAAGTAAATGGTTTTTAATTATAGTTTTACCAAATGATGTAATTCCTAAATCTAATCCATTAGTCTGATTAAAAACATCTGCAAAACCTGGAATAGTTCGATTTTTAGAATCTGCAAAACTCTTAGCATGTCCAGAAATTAAATTATTAAAGTGATGTGAAAATGTGATAAAAAGTGGTGTGTAAGCAAACTGATTTTTATCTTTTAAATTAGCCACATTATTAATAAAACTGGCTTTAAGTGCTGCTTTATCTGTTGCGCTTAAACTATCTATTGTCTTGGCATTAAACAAATTTTCATTTTTATATTTTGCTAATGCGTGCATCCCTTCAATAGTAATTATTCCAGCTATATTATTAGCATTAACGGTCTCTACATATTCCTGATAATTACTAACTAATCTAAACGTTGGCTTTTGAAACTTTACTTGATTTGGAGAACTACTTAAATGACTGTCTTCTATGTATTTGTATTCTTTTACAAAGTCGTCATTAAAATAATCTATATACTCTGTATCGTAAATACTTTTTAAATATTCATTCACCCTTTCTCTAGAAAATCCAGTTAAAATTCGGATGATTTTATTATCAATATGACGCTTTAATTGGATACCAAACACACGACTTAATACAAAACGCTGTTTTACAGTAGCTTTATCAAAAGGTCTATCTGGCTTTAAAAATGGACGTTCTGGTGGATAAATAGCTAAAAACAATAACCGGTTGTCACCTTCAAAGCAATCTTCAAGATTACTTTGTGTATAGGTTGCCATATCACGTACAAACAGGTTTATTGCCCATTTACGTGGACTAATACCAAGCCCAAAAAGACCTTTAAATAAGGCTTTTGTCGTCAGATTTTTTTTATAAGTCCAGATGTCTTTTATAGACGAATTATTGACTGGTTTTAATGATGGATGGCAATGTAAATCGCCTATTGGTTTTTTCATCTTAATAGATATTTAATAGCAAAATTATAGACTATTATGATTTTTAGTTTTTGACAGGAAATGCATCTAAATAAAATAAGCGGTCTATATGAAACTTATAATACTCTGACGTATCAAAATTTTTAGATTCAAAATAGAAGGCTTTTTCAGAAAGTAGCAAGCTATTTACCGGACAGCCAATATTTTCGCCTCTTAGTGTTGGAATGATTATTTTTTCTTTACAATCTGTATAACAAGCTTTTTGAAATTCGGATAAATTTTTACCATAAATTAACGTTCTGTCCTCTTTATGAAACACAACATCTGTACTAAAGACAGATTCTATAGGTATTTGCGGTTTGGTATCAAAAATGGATTCGACCATTGTGGCATCTATAATTTTAATAGTAGCTACTCCATTATCTGTTTTATCTGTTTTAATATTCCAAGTACTTATATGCTGCTCTTTTCTTTTAGTAGAATTTTTGTAAAATGTAATGCTATTGTTTTCTAATTTACCTAAATAAATAATATCCACATCTTCTACAAAAATTTTGCTATTGAATAATTCGCAATTAAATACTCCACAGTCTTTTCGCAAGTTTTTATAGGAAAACGTCGTAATGTACAATACCGTGTTGTCTGCAATATGCTGTTTTGGTATTAGCAGATAAGTTTCTTCAACAACTTTATCTTTTGAAGTATCATCGCAATTAGTATAAAATGGAAATGCTAAGCTTTCTGAACTCAAATCTCCATCTACTTCTGCACTAGATTTTTCACACATTTTAAACACATATATATCAAAATCTTCGAAATTAAAAGTACGTGTAATGGTAGCATCAAGTTGATTTTGCTTAACTATTTTGTAAGTTTTACAGGACCATAAAACACTTAATATTACTAATAAGACAATTAGTTTTTTCATTTGCTATTCCAGTTTACATAGTTATAATCAAAACCAAAAGCCCAACGTGGTTTGTTAAACGTGTTAGGATGGTACGCATTATCTATTGTTAAATGAATATAATCTTGAATATCGAGTTTTGGGTTATCATAAATTGATACATGACCACTAAATCCACTATCATAATTCCCCACTGCAAATCGCCAACGACTTTGGTTATAATAAAAGGCTTGAACATCTTTATAAGGAATAAAATCTATTTGCAAATGATTAGCCATTTCAAATGCATTACGTTGGTAACCAGTAAATTTATGATAACTCAATTCTGCAAAGTTTACAGCATCGTTATAGTTTCCATAATATGAAATAATTCCGCCTCCTGTATAATATCTATCATAACCATCTCCTGTCCAATTTCTGAAGGGAGTACCATCGTTATAATATGTAAACTGAAACGTACGTTCTATATTAAAGTTGGCAATTCCAACTAACTGATTTTCTCTGTTAGTATCTGACGAGATTACATAATTAGAACCCAGTGACATCGAATTATAATAAGGGTTTTGCAAGGGTTTTGCAGATAAATCGCTAAAATAATTTAACGGATTATAACGTGTAGCATAGCCATAATTAGTTACTTCTCTAATACCACCTGTTACAGTAAAAGACATAATAAAATCTACAATAAGTTGTCGCTGTTTACTGTATAATAAAGAGCTACCAACACCTCCATTATATAACTGAATTTCAGTATTAATAGCTGGATAAATAAAATCTAAATCGTTGATTTTTTTACCAACTCCAGCTGCGATACTTAATCTAAAATTAGTGAATTTTTGAACTTCGAATGACAATTTTAAAGCACCTCCAAACTGAAAAGCTTCTGAGTCTGTTTGGTCAAAAGTAGTCTGCACTTGAGCTGTTACTACAATAGAAAACAGACAACAAAAAATGAATGGTTTTAAGGTCATTGATTATGATTAGTACCTTAAAGGTATTAAGAAATAATAGATGACAGGTAATTAACCTGATAAAATGATTAATACAAATTATAAAATATTGAATGTTTAGATCTAATCAATCTAATTTATTTACATAAATTTTAACTTAAAACCATTTCTTTATCACCAGACCTACCTCTACCTCTTAAAGCTTTTATAATTTCTTTAGGAATAGCAAATCTAACAACCACAGGTTTTCCATGTTTATTAATATATTCGTGTTCACCACTTTTAAGCAAGTTTAGTTCATTAGAGCCTATATTATTTAGACCTTCAGAATAAAATCTTCCACTTTTAATTTCGGGATATAATTCAGGGTCAATTTTATTCAAAAATAACTTAGCCATTATTATCGCAGAATTACCTGGTAAATCACTTGCTTTTAAACCAAAGTCTCTAGGGACACATTCTCCCATACATTTATTTCCTACTTTTCTACAAATAGCATAACTATTATCAGAACATTTTGTTCCACCAGTATTACCAGTACAATTACATGATGACATATTTACTTAGTTTTAATTATTAGAGTGTTTTTAACTTGGCTGACAGTATAATCAGGAAGTTGTGGGACTGATCTAAATCTTAATTTTTCAAGTGCCTCAATCGCTGTTTTAGAATGTATTAAACCACTTGTAATGGTACATTTAAGTTGAGCATTATCAAAGCCATGTAATTCTAGACTTAGTCCTTCTGTTTTTGCTATAATCATAGCAGCCTCGTTAAAGAATGATTGTTCAGGTATGTTTATGGACAAATAAATTTGACCATCCAAAACATTTTTTAGTTCCCTTTTAAGCCTTGTATAAACATATGACACTTGATTTTGAGGTATTCTGCATATACTGTAGTGCTCATCTTCTGTTCGTAACCAATTTTCTTCTTCTGCATTTGGTGGTATTGCAGCAGCTTCCGCCACTACTTTGTCTTGTCCACCATGTACATAAATGATTTTTGAAGGACTTCCAGCTCTGGTGTAATCATTACTTAAAGCTGTGGTATAATCGCCTAATAAACTAAGGTCCTTTAATTGGACATTGTCAAATAACCCATAGCCAACATTTGCCAAAGCAGATCCTTGATGTGGTACATTTAAAGATAAAAAAAATGGTATTTTATCTTCGATTTTAGATAAATAAATTAAAGCTTTTTTTATTACAATTCCTCCCATACTATGACCTATAAAAGATATAGTTTCATAATCTGGTTCTATAGTTCTTACTGCGGTATCTAAAACTTCAGATATTTTTCTTAAACCAACATTAAACTTATCTTTTTCTTTTTTACCTGGCAATACAGATTTTATTTTTCTTAAAAAATCTAAAAAATTTATAGTCTTTGTTGTATAATCAAATAAAAATATTTGAAAATTATCTTTAATAAATGGATCATTTAACATCACTGGAACAAATCGTTCGGGATCGTGTGGCTCACGATTATGACCCCAAGTTGCATTACTTCCGTTTAAACCATGGACAAGGATTATGGCATGTTTATAATTTGAATTATTTTGTTCTTCTAATGTAATTAATGGCATTTTGGTAGTTATGATTAGTTCCTTAAAGTTAATAATTAAATCTTTAAAAACTATGTGATTACAATAATTAACTTCCAATTTACAGCGTAAATCACTAACAACAGTATTTATAATAGAGTTGTCTTATTATAAAAAAGCTATTTAAGTTTTAAATCTCTTTAACGCGTACCTTCTTTTTCTTCAAACGCGTGTCATTAGTTTTTTTAATGACATCTTTACATTTAACTTTTGGTACAGCCACAAAAGCACAATCCTGTTTTAGTTCTATAACACCTAATTCGTTTTTTTCAAGATCTGCTTGCTTGAAAAATAAGCCTGCTATATCGCCTTTTGAAATTTTATCTTTTCGTCCTCCAGAAATAAATAAAGTAGTCCATGATGATTCTAAAGTTTTTACAGTTCCTTTAGGAGTTATTATTTTATCTGTTTTTATAAAATCGGGTAAGGTCTCTCCTTCCCATTGTAACACATAGGCTGTCCCTTGTGCATTCATACGCGCAGTTCGACCGTTTCTATGTGTAAACTCTTCAGCCTTTAAAGGCAATTGATAATGAATAATATAGTTAAGTTCTGGAATATCTAATCCACGTGCTGCCAAGTCTGTAGCGATAATAATTTGATGTGTTCCATTTCTAAATTTTATTAAAGCTCGTTCACGATCTATTTGCTCCATACCACCCTGAAAACATCCATGCGGAATGTTATTTTTATTTAAAAAATCGCTAACAAATTGAATCGTATCTTTAAAATTACAGAAGATGATACCTGGTTTGTTACCAATATCATGTAGTAAATCTACTAGCGTTTGCAACTTATTTTTATCTGGAGAGAGTACCGTTTTTATCTCTAAATTAGAGTCTTTAGTATCTAAGTAATCAATCACCAATTCGTTTTGTAATCCTACAAAACGAGGGATTTCTATGTCTTGAGTCGCAGAGGTCAAAATACGTTTTGAAATATTAGGAAGACAGGAGATTATCTCGCTCATTTCTTTTTCAAAACCAACTTCTAAAGATTTATCAAATTCGTCTAAAACTAAAGTATTGATGTCTTCCACTACAAAAGTTTGACGTCGCAAATGGTCTCCAACACGTCCAGGCGTACCAATAATAATTGCTGGTGTATGTGCCAAGTCTATTTTATCTTTACTAAATGGTCTGCCACCATACACAGCATTAGCCTTAAAACCAGAACCCATTGTACGAATCACTTGTTCTATCTGAATAGCTAACTCACGTGAAGGCACTAAAATTAACAACTGCACATTTGGGTTGTCTTTATCTAAAGCGGCTATAGTAGGCAATAAAAAAGCTACCGTTTTACCAGTTCCCGTTGGAGAGAGTAATACTGTATTTGCAGTACTTGTAATAGACAATAACGCTTCCTCCTGCATTGGGTTAAGCGAAGTAATGTTGAGTTTATCTAATATATCTTGCTGTGCTTTGATGTAATGACCCATTGCTTATTTTTTCTTTTTCCGTTTTACAACCTCTGGTTTTTCAGCTATAGTTTTAGTTTCTGCTATGTAATTTGCTAAAATTTTATCAACTAATTCTTCTTTTGTTAAGTGATGAAAAATGGTTTTAATTTTTGCTTTAAAATCTTCTGAAACGTCTCTGTTGGGCTTCGTTTTAAATATACGTCTTGCCCAAAGCAAGCCATTATTTTCTTCGAGACTTTGTGCATCTGCTTTTTGATATTCGTTAAAGGTAATGCCTAACTCGTCTTCAAATTCTGGGATATCTTGTACTTCATCTTCTTGTATCACACTTAAAGCTAACCCCTTTGCTCCTGCTCTAGCAGTACGACCACTTCTATGAACATAAGCATCATACGTATCTGGTAAATGATAATTTACAACAAATGCTAAATCTTTGACATCTATACCACGAGCTGCTAAATCTGTTGCCACAAGAATATTAATATGACCAGCTCTAAATTGGTCCATGATTCGATCACGAATCCCTTGAGATAAGCTACCATGTAAGGCTCCAGACGAAAATTTATTAATTGCTAAGTTTTTAGCCAATTTATTAACTGCAGCTTTGGTTTTACAAAAGATAATACCACGTTGTCCATGGTTAGTATTTAAAAAATGCATTAACACATTAAGCTTTTCTATAGGCTGCACAACCACATATTGATGGTCCACACCTTGATGTTCAACTGTGTCCATATCTGCCTCAATAGTGATAACCTTTTTGGACAACCTATTTTGTATGAGTTGTTTAATAGTTCCTGGTAATGTTGCAGTAAATAACAAGGTACGTATGGACTTGGGTAACACATTAATAATGGTGTCTACACCGTCTTTATGTGCGGTTACCATTTCATCTGCTTCGTCTAAGACAAAAAAACTAACATCTTTTAGGTTAATAGCGTTTTTGTCTATCAAATCTGCCAAACGACCTGGAGTGGCTACGACTATTTGTGTGGTATGTTTTAATCGCTCTATTTGTGGTTTTATTGGAATACCTCCGAATGCTCCAGCAATAGACACATTTAAAACGTCTGAATTAAACTCTTCTAAGTTTTTTAATATTTGCTGCCCTAACTCTCTTGTTGGTGCTAATATAACTGCTTGAACACTAGTGTTTTCAGGATTAACCAATTGCAACAATGGTAATCCAAAAGCTGCGGTTTTTCCAGTTCCTGTTTTTGCTATTGCAACAACATCTTCTGTTTTATTAAGGATTACAGGTATTACTTGCTTTTGAATAGTTGTAGGAACCGTTATTTGCAAGCCTGCCAATCGATTATTTAACGCTTCATTAATACCTAAACTAGAAAACTGTTGCGACATACATTTAAATTTTGCACAAAGATAGAAGAGTTTTGGTCGAAATAGCTAATTTATAGTTCAGGTTATCGCTTTAAAGTAAAATGTCCTTTTTGAGTACTTCCATCAAACAGCTCAATATAATACCAATAGTCATCTGTAGGTAGTTTACGTCCTTTAAAAGTACCATCCCAACCTTCATTTGAATTAGTTATAGTTTTAAGCAATTTTCCATAACGATCAAAGATTAAAATTTGCTTGATTTCATGTTCTGTATCTGTAACTTCCCAGTAATCATTATAAGTATCTCCATTTGCTGTAAAAAAAGATGGTGCATATATTGGATAGTCTATAATTGTAAAAGATTCTTGTTGGCAACTTAATGCTTCGCCAATATCATTGTATGGTGTAATCGATACGTAAATAGTTTCGCCTTCAGGCCACTCTAAATTAGGCGTATAACTTGTATCAAAAACATCTAGGTTGTTTACTAAGTCAGTTCCATTAGAAGTGGTTCCTAAACTAAGTGTGTATCCGTTTGCATTACCAACAGAATGCCATGTAATACTTGTACTTTCGAGTACATTTAACTCTCCATTATAAGGTGAAATTAAATAAGTACATTCCGGAACGACATCTTCTGTTGTAAAAAACACTTCTAAACAACCAGCTGCATTTCCAAAATCATTATAAGGTATTATGGTCACATAATAGTCTGTATTAGCTTCTAAAAGACCTGTTAAATCATACGTTGTAACGTCACCAACATCTAAATTATTAGTAATATTAGAACCATTTGAAAAAGTCCCTATAGTTAACAAATAACCTTCTACATTTACTATTGCTTGCCAAGATAAACTAGTAGATAATGGTACATCTGTAGCGCTATTTTGAGGAAATATTAAATCGCTACAATCTGGTTCTATAGGTAACGAGAATTTGGTAGTAAAACTTTGTTCTTGGCAACCTGAGGGAGTTCCAAAATTATTATAAGGTATGATAGTTACAAACACCTGTGTTAATGATGATAAATCATTTGGGAAATCATAAGTTGTAACATTACCAACATTAATATTATTTAATAATTCTGCTCCACCAGAAGTAAAACCTATTGTTAAATAGTACCCTTCTGCTAAATCTACTGCATTCCAAGAGATATCTGTAGATAAGGAAACATCTACAGCTCCATTAATTGGAGATGTAAGTGCAGTACATTCTGGTATTTGCGATCCTGTTACAAATGTTTCTTCTACACAACCAATTGCGCTTGAAGAAGTATTGTAAGGGGTTACAGTTACATAATATTGAGTATTTGTTAATAAAGGACTGGTGAACGTATAAAAAGGGATTGGACCTACATCAAAATTATCTAAAACGTCGTTTCCTCCAGGAGTTGAACCTACTGTAAGTAAATATCCGCTAGCTGCAGCAACTATAGTCCAACTTAAATCTGTCACTATCGACACATTAGTCTCTGTATTAAAAGGGCTAATTAAATTTGTACAATCTAAACTATTTGTTTGTGTTTTGAAACTGTTTTCAATGCTATAATTTGTAGTTTCTGATGAATTATAAGTTGAAATCGTTTCAAAAATTTCAGATTTTTCAGGTAAAGCAGAAGACAAAGCTAAAACAGTTGATCCACCAATACTAGGACTTATAAAATAAGCCATGTTTGATAGACAACAGAATAGTAATAAAATGTAATTATTTTTCATCCTCCTAAAATGAGTTTTAAAATACAAAAACATTCACATTAATCATTCCAATATCTATCATTAATTAAAAAACCTCTATTGAGAAAATAAATTTTTAATAATAGTTGTTCTAACTCTCATGTAGAGACTAAAATTATAGCATGAATATATTAAGTTTTGCACAAGTATAGTAGCATTTTGATGGTCATATCTTTAATGCTAGTGTTTTAAATCTAGAAATTACAAACACATAATGTTTACTAAACTATCGTTTTAAAGTAAAATGCCCTTTTTGTATTGTTCCGTCAAAAAGCTCTAAAAGATACCAATAATCATCTGTGGGGAGATTGTCTCCATTAAAAGTTCCATCCCAACCAACAGAGGTGTTTCCAAAGCTTTTAATTAGCTTGCCAAAACGATCAAAAATATAAATAGTTTTAATTTCGTTTTTAGGGTCTTGGACTTTCCAATATTGGTTATAGGCATCATCATTTGGTGTGAAAAATGAAGGAGTGATGATACTTCTGTTTTCAGTAGTAAATTGTTCGGACACACATCCTAGAGCATTTCCTGCAGTATTATATGGTATAATACTTACATAGATGTTTGTATTATCCACAAAGTCTGTAGTAGGTTGGTAAGTCGTAGAGTTTCCAACATCAATAGCATCTGCTATATCAGTTCCGTTTGGAGTTGTCCCAATAGATACAATATACCCAATAGCATTATCAATTGTTTCCCAAGTTAATAAGCTTCCTACTAGAACATCAATTTCTGTATTAAATGGTGATATTAGATATGTGCAGTCTGGTATTACTACTTCTGTTGTAAAACTAACTTCCGAGCAATTTGATGCACTTCCGACACTATTGTAAGGAATAATTGTCACATAAATAGTAGTATCGTCAGGCCAGTTTTCCGCGAAAGCGTAACTAGTCACATTACCAACATCTAATCCATTAATTAGGTCTGTTCCGCCAGAAGTCGTTCCGACTGAAAGTATATAACCATCTGTATACGCAATTGCTGCCCAATTTAAATCTGTTGTAATAGACACATTAGTTTCTCCGTTAAAAGGACTACTTAAACTAGTACAATCTGGGATTAGTAATTCTGTTGTAAAACTTTCCTCTATACAACCAGTAGCTTGACCTAAATAATTGTACGGAATGGCTGAAACAAATATTTGAGTATTTTGTGGTAATATATTTGGATAATTGTAAGTAGTAATATTACCAACATCTATTGCATTAACTAAGTCATTTCCGCCAGCTGTTGTTCCCATTGTCAAAATATAACCTTCCGCATTAATCTCCGGTTGCCATGAAATATTGGTGTTTATAGCCACATTAGTTTCTCCATTAAGTGGAGCTGTTAAACTAACGCACAATGGAGTTAAGTCTTCGGTTGTAAATTGGTCGTCTCCACAAACTGTTCCTCCTGTAGCATTATAAGACGTTACCGTAACATATACAGTTGTATTATTTGGCAAATCAAAAGGGATATCATAACTTAAAACATTTCCTACATCTACAGTTGCTAATATATCATCCAACCCAGTATTAGTACCTATAGTAATTAGATAGCCATCTGCATAGTCGCTTGCAGACCAGGCTAAATCCGTATCTAAAGCAACATCTGTTTCTTGAAAAAATGGCGAAATAAGATTACTGCAACTTGGTGGTGGTAATTCTGTGATAAAACTCTCTTCTGTACATCCTAATGCGTTTCCTGCTGAATTATATGGTGTGATTGACACAAATATTTGAGTGATTCCAGGTAAATCCATAGGTAGGTCAAAAGTGGTGACATTACCAACATCTTGATTATTTACAATATTTGTTGCTCCTGAAGTTGTCCCAACTGTCAAGAGGTAGCCTGTAGCATTACCAATTGAAGTCCATGATATATCTGTTGCAATCGATACATCTACTGCTCCATCTAAAGGAGATATCAAACTAGTACATAATGGTATGACAACCTCTGTTGTAAAACTTTCTTCTGTGCATCCAAATGCATTTCCTGCTGAATTGTAAGGAGTTATCGTAACAAAAATTTGAGTTTCGTCTGGTAAATCTGTTGGTAAGTCAAACGTTGTGACATTACCAACGTCTTGATTGTTTATAATATCTGTTCCGCCAGAAGTTGTCCCAACTGTCAGGAAATATCCTGTTGCATTACCAATTGCAGTCCAAGACACGTCTGTTGCAATCGACACATTAATTGCTCCTTGTAATGGTGACGCTAAACTAGTACACAACGGAATGACAACTTCTGTAGTGAAACTCTCTTCTATACATCCAATAGCGTTTCCTGCTGAATTATATGGTATTATTGTAACAAATATCTGCGTTTCGTCTGGCAAGTCTGTTGGTAGGTCAAAAGTAGTGACACTACCAACATCTTGATTGTTTACAATATTGGTTCCTCCTGAGGTCGTTCCAACTATCAACAAGTAACCTGTAGCGTTACCAATTGCAGTCCAAGATACATCTGTTGCAATAGATACATCTACTGCTCCACCTAAAGGCGATATCAAACTAGTACATAACGGAGTGACAACTTCTGTAGTAAAACTTTCTTCTGCACATCCTATTGCATTTCCAGCGGAATTATAAGGTGTTATCGTAACAAAAATTTGTGTTTCGTCTGGTAAATCTGTTGGTAAGTTAAACGTTGTGACATTGCCAAGATCTTGATTGTTAATAATATCTGTTCCTCCTGAAGTCGTTCCAACTGTTAACAAGTAACCTGTTGCGTTATTAATTACATTCCATGATAAGTCTGTAGCAATTGACACATCTATCACTCCATTTAATGGAGAAGAAAGATTTGTGCAAATTGGTGGTATTTGTTCTGTTATAAAGCTTTCTTCTGTACAACCAACAGCAGAACCGGAAGTATTATATGGAATAATAGAAACATATATTTGAGTACCAAAGGGTAAATCTGCTGGTAAGTCAAAATTGGTGACATTACCTACATCTTGATTATTTAAAATATCTGTTCCGCCTGAAGTTGTTCCAACCGACAGATTATATCCTGTAGCATCCATAACAGAATTCCATGATACATCTGTATTGACTAATACATTTATTGCATTATTTATTGGACTAGACAATGTGGTACAATTTGGTGTAAAACCTTCTGTTGTGAAAGATTCTTCAATACATCCTGTTGCATAACCCAAATTATTATAAGGAATGATAGTTACATATATTAAAGTAGATTCTGGTAGATTAATCGATGGATTATATGTTGTTACAGAATTTTCGACGTCTGTACTTACTATGTCATCTCCTCCAGGAGTTGTACCAATATTTAAAATGTAGCCTATTGCATATGGACTAGGATTCCATTCTAAATTTGTTGTTATTGGGACATCAATTGCACCATCAGTTGGTAGTATTAAAGTCGTACAAGATGTTGGACTTTCGGTTGTACCAGTTGTAAAACTCTCCTCAGGACAACTTAATGTATTACCACTATAGAAATAAGGCGTAATAGTCACATAGATTTGTGTATTAGACGGAAAATTACTTCCAATATTATAACTGGTGACATCACCAACATCAGCATTATTTAAAATGTCTGTTCCGCCTGGTGTTGTACCAATACTTAAAAAATAACCACATGCACCTAAATTAGCATTCCATTCTAAGGTTTCATTCAACGCAACGTTTGTAGCTCCTGATAAAGGATTAATTAATGTTACACAATCTTCAGATGGAGAAGTTACATTTAAAGTAATATCATTTCTTATCAATAATAAATTTTTACCTCCTGTTCCTGGTGGATTAGTATTTTCAAATAGGACTAGATCACTGGTAATTTCAGTATAGTAAATTCCGTCATCACAGCTATCTAATGAAGGTATTGTATAGTTGGGACTATCTGGCGCTCCAGGAATAGCCACACCATCTTTAAACCAAGTGTAATGGTTTTGCGTACCAGCGCAAACCGTTGTTAAGGTTACACTATCTCCAGCATTTGCATTTATAGTATCAATAGTATCGACTTTTGCTTGTGGTGCATAAAAATAATCTTCAATATTATCTAGCCATGTCCAACTTGGAGCTGGTCCTGGAGTGTTATCATGTATGACTAAATTGGCATGCTGATCTTCAAAATGTCCAAATTCAAAATAATTATTATCAAATGCTAAATCAAATCCAATAGGTGTTCCATTTTGCATTTCTACCAACGATGCAAAATCTGGTATTTGACCTGTAAGCAAATTATAACTAACAATCAGCGCACCACCACCTATGCCTCCTGCATTTAATCTGATGGTATAAAATTGATCTAAAATAGCAGTACCTGGAAACAAGTTGTGATCTATTATTAAGGTACTTAATACAATGTTTTGTGTTATATCTAAAGATTCTATTTGATTGTAAGATGCACGCAAAGTATATAGATTAACATTTTGAGTTAAATCTAATCCAGTGGTGGTAAACAGGTTTTGGCTAATGTCTAATGAATTTAATTCTAAGTTTTGAGTGACATCTAAGTTAGGTAATAAATTAATCGACAAATCAGCACTACGTAATTCTAGATTTTGAGTTAAATCTAACGTAGGTAATACATTATCTCTTAAAACCAAATACCTAAGAACAGCGTTCTGAGTTAAATCCATACTTGGTAATTGATTAGAATAGGCTTCAAAGCGATCTACTAATACATTTTGAGTAATATTAATTGTAGTAAAATTATTAACATTTAGTCTAATGGTTTCAAGTAGTGTATTTTGTGTTAAATCTATGGTATCCATATCATTACGTGACAAATCTAAGTCAACTAACTGATAATTTTGAGTTAAATCAACTACTAAAGGTGTTGTCTGATTGGATGTGATATCTAAATCTTCTAAGTTAGGTAACACAGAAAAATCTAAAGGATTTTGAATGTCATGTATAATGATAAAAATATCGGTAAGCGTTGTCGAGTTTGGAAGTAATAAATTCTCAACATAAGTTCCCCAAAGGTATAAGCTTTCTAAATTTATATAATTAGAGATATCAATAGTTGGAATATCAATACTACTAATTCTTAACGTTTTTAAAACAGTAAAAACATTAGGAAGTGTAATAACAACATTATTTACAGCAGATCCACCAATATTTAAATCTTCTAAGCCATCTAGTAGTGAAAAATCTAAACTAATGTCAGCTAAGTAGCGAACATAAATATCGGTTAATGTGGGTGTAATTGGTAAAATTAAATCTGTAACATTTCTAAGATTATCAATATCTATTTCTATTAAATTAATATTTTGTGATAAATCAATTACTGTTATTGGTGGATCACCAGGAGTAGTGAAATTACTTTCTAAAAAAATCATTTCTAATAAAATATTTTGAGTAAAATCAATACTATTTAAAGCATCATTATCATCCGTTGTAAATTCAGTTAGTAATACTAATGCAGATAAATCAACATCTATTACTGGATTAGTACCTAAATCTAAACTAGTCAAGTTAACAAATGCGCTTATACCTGTAATATCTGATATGGCATTGCCTGCTAAATTTAAAGTGTTAATGGCTTGAGCATCTGCATCAAGAATATTACCATTTAATCCATTGGTATCTATACCTTGATTGATTAACTCTTGTTCAAAGTTAGCATCAGGAATAACTGTGGTTTGCGCGTTAACTATTGATAAAGCAAATAGGAAAAAAATTGAAAAGTAAAGTGATTTCATAAAAATCCAGAGGTTGTTCTAGTTTTGGTTTATACAAAGTACGATAAAACTGACTTATTTAGATGTTAAAAACCGAACGATTTTCAATTATTTATTAAATAAAAAAAACCATTAAGTAAAAATTACCTAATGGCTTTAAAACTTTTATGTATTAAAAAATTATATCTTCTTAACTTTTACTGCATTCATACCTTTCATACCACGCTCTAACTCAAACGAGACTTTGTCGTTTTCTGCTATTTGATCAATTAAACCACTGACATGACAAAAATATTTCTCGTTATTCTCAGTATCAATAATAAATCCAAATCCTTTAGAGGTGTCAAAAAAGGACACTTTACCATTTCTTATTGGATCTTCCTCTTCGCCTTCCACTTTTTTAGGAACACCTAAAACAATTTCTTCTGCATCAATTTTCTCTTTCATCTCTGGATCTGGTGGAGTATCTACCAAGTTTCCATTGTAATCTACATAAGCAAATTGGATACCATCAGAGCCTCCGTTTGCTTCTTTTTCAGCTTTTCTAGCTTCCATTTTTTTGCGCTTATCTTCTCTTTTCTTTAAGCGTTTTTTTTCTTTTTCACTTTTATTAAATGTCTGTTGTGATTTTGCCATTAGCGTTATTAAATAGGTTTTAAAATGAATTCATTTAACAGAAAGTAATAAAAAGCTATGTTCTGCTTAACGATTCAATACTACTTGTGAAGTGTGGAAAAGGAAAGGTTTACTTACTTAAATGAGTTACAAAGATACTAACTTTTTAATTAATTATGTATTTAACTGATATTTAAATAATTGTGTTAAATATTTAATAATAGTATTCAAAATCGTATACGATATATTATATTTACATTATGATTATAAAAATCACCCTAAGAGATCAAATTAAAACACTACTTATCCAAAAAATGCGAGAAGGAAAACTTGTTGCAGGACAGTCTTTATCATTGGCTGGATTGGCAAGGGAATTAGACGTTAGTGTTACACCTATTAGAGAAGCTTTAACACAATTACAACAAGTAAATATTATTGAAGCTATTCCTAATAAAGGATTTATCATAAAAAATATAAGTAAAGAAGAAGCTATAAATTTATATCAATTAATTGCTACGATTGAGGCATTAGCTGTACAAAATTCTACATTTAAAACTTCTACTATAAAGGATTTAAAAAAACAAGAATCTAAGCTTAGATTATTAGAAGATGGTCTGGAGCGAATTAATGCTGATATAAAATTTCATGATATACTTATATCCGATTACGATAGTGAGATAGCTAAACAGATATTATCTGATTTAAAAACTAGAATATTTTTTTACGAGTTAGAATTTATGAAATCCAAGCACTTTTTTAGTGATTCCAACAATCATCATGAAATTATCATTAACCATATTGAGAACAATCAACTAATCGAAGCAGCAGAAATTGTTAAAGACAATTGGCTACAAATTTTAAAATTTATAAATAATGAAACTGAATCACATACTATATTTTAGTCTAGCCCTTATTATGTCTTGTCAGAACACCAACAAAGACATCATAACTTCTAATCATTTAACTAACAAAGACGTTTTAATTCCTGAATTATTTCTACCAGATATAGTAACTAATTTAAAAGATCAAGAATTTGGTTTGACTCTTTCACCAGATTGTAAAACAATTTTATTTACAAGAAGAATTGGAGACGAAAAGCAAAAAGTTTACGAAACCCGTTTTGCTAATAATATATGGTCAACTCCTGTAATTACAAGTTTTTCTACAGATAGAGACGAATCACCTCAATTTAGTAAAGATGGTAACACTGTATATTTTGGAAGTGCAAGACCTATACCTAATAGACCTAATAAGGGAAATTTTGATATGAATGTTTGGCAAACACAATGGGTTGATGGTAAATGGACCACTCCTATTCCACTACCTGAGATTATAAATAAAGTACAAGTTGAAAATGAGGAATGGCCTTCCAGTAATGTTAGCCATTTTGTGACAGCAAATGATACAACTTTTTACACAGGAACAATGAATAGAAATGACAAGGGACTTGACATCTATGAAACTTCAATTGTTAATGGAGAATTTAGTAATTTTAAAAAACTACCTAAAACCATTAATAAAGAGGATAAATGGGAGTATGCTCCTGTAATATCTGCAGATGGACAATATTTATTTTTTCAAGTTTACAATCGTGAGGATGGTTTTGGTGGCGACGATATTTTTATAAGTAAAAAAGATAAAAATAATCAATGGTTGCCATCAGTAAATCTTGGAAAACTTATTAATACAAACATGAATGAGTGTCCAGCAGCTATTTCTAGCGATGGTAAGTACTTTTTCTTTTCTAGAGATTACAAAAAAAATCCAGAAGAATATGATGGTATTTCAAGTTTGTATTTTGTAGAAACTAGAGCACTAAATTTAGATAATCTTTTTAAATAATAGTAACATGAAAAAAATATTAATACTCTCTATCTCATTGTTTATAACACTTAGTTGTCAGTCTCAAAATAATAAGGAGGACAAAAAACTTGTAGCCATGTCTGACACATATCAAAAAGCCTACAAAAAAGGGTCTATCTATTATAAAATAGGAAGCGACATTCCTTTTACTGGTACACTATATGGTAAATATGATAATGGAAATTACATGACGATGCAAGAATATGTTGATGGTATTGGTAACGGTAAATGGATTGATTTTGATCCAATGGGAAACAAAGTTTGTGAAGGTACCTATATAGATAACAAAGTTGAAGGACCAGTTACATTTTTTTACGAAAACGGAAGTGTTAAATCTAAAGGTCAATATTTAGACTGGAAACAACCTATTGGTTTGTGGACTTACTTTGATAAAGAAGGTAATGTTGTACATACTATGACATACACTCGTTAAATTACTTTCTTAATCTAGAAAATGGTATAAATTTCTTTTTAGAATTAATAAAATACACACCCAATAGTAAGATAAATGCTGCAACTAAAGATTGTGTGGTTAATTGTTCTTCTAAAACGTACCAACCTAAAAATAAAGCTATAACTGGATTAACGTAAGCGGAAGTAGCAACCTTCTCTGTAGAGACTTCTTTTAATAAATAATTAAAAGCTGTAAACGCTACAACACCTCCAAAAATTATAAGTAAAACCATTGACCATTGCGCATTGCTACTCCATGATAAAGGTGCTGTCCAAGTTTCATTAAAACTATAACTTAACACTATTAAAATCATACTAGCAATAATCATCTGGTAACCTGTAGCCACAAGATAGCTTTTAGGTAAATCAGCTTTAGACACAAAAATGCTTCCGTAACTCCAACTTAATATACAAGTAAACATTAAGGTAATGCCAATGTAGCTATCCTCATTTAATTGTAAACTATCTTGAGATACTAAAAGATACATTCCAATTAATCCCAAAACAACGCCAATTATGGCTTTAGTTTTGATTTCAAAACCATTTAAAACACGCATTAACAAAATTACAAACAACGGTTGTGTGGCAGCTATCAATGCTGCAAAACCACTATCAACATATTTTAAAGCCCAAACAAAAACACCATTGCCATACACTAAGAATAAAAAACCAATAATAACCGAGTTTTTAAATTGTTTAAATGTAATTTTTAAGGATACCTTCAGTAACAACGCGATGCACATAATTAATATGGCAGAACAAAAAAATCTAATAGATGCCAAGTAAAAAGGTGGTATTTCTTGGACTGCTATTTTATTAAGCAAATATGTAGATCCCCAAATAACATATATTGAGAAAAAAGAAAGTATAATTAATATTGATTTTCTAGTAGTGTCCATTGTAATTTATGTCAACGAAATTAACGATAAATCCAATGTAAAAATCATAATTAGCTAAACTATATTTATCTTTGTATTAAAGATATTGATTATGCTCAACACATTCCGTATTGTAGCCTTATTAGAAGGTGTCTCATACTTACTGTTAATGGCTGCAGCCATATACAAAAGACTACCTTCTGGAGACGATGTTTATGTCAAATTACTAGGTATGCCACATGGATTATTATTTGTAGCGTACATCGCTTTAGCATTTTTATTAAAACCAGAACAACAATGGTCAAGTAAAGACTTTAGTATTATTTTATTGGCATCTATACTACCTTTTGGAACATTCTATGTTGATAAAAAATATTTGAAGTCTTAAATTGTTGAATAAAAAATAGTAATATTGAATTGTTAATTCATTCACTATGAACATTTTTCCTCGACTCTCACTGCTTTTAGGATGCCTTTTACTATTAGGTTGTGATACCTTTACCTCAAAAAATCAATCGTCAATAACATCAGACACTATTAATAATACTAAAGAAGACTTAGTGCTATTAGATAATCAATATGTCATTAATGGACATAGTTTTAGCGATGCACTAACGACTGTTTACTTACACAAATTTGAAAATAGAATTCCTGTAATTATAGATTCGGTTACTGTTGTAGATAAAAAATTTCAGTTTAAAGGAGACATTGACACGCCAGATTATTACAGTCTATCTAGTAATTTAAGTAATAAACGGTTTAGGCTATTAATTGACGCTTCAAAAATTAATGTTTTTTTAAATGAAACTATAGAAAACTCGTCAAGCTACTCTTCTACACCTATTCAAAAAGATTATGCAGCTTACTCTAAAAAAATGTATAGTTTTAGAAATAAAGGGGTGGATTTGTACTATAATTTAAAAGGCGATTTTTCTAATAAAAGTATTTCTAAACTTAGGAAAGATCGATCAGCGTTGTTTAAGCAAACTGGAGAGTACACAAGACAATTTATCCAAGACAATCCAAACTCTTACTTTACTACTCTAGTTATAAAAGAGAATATTGATGCTTATGGACATCAAAAATTAAGGGAATTTTATAACAGTTTGTCTCCTGAAATTAAAAGTATGGCTTCGGTTAAAGCTATAGATTCTTTAATTATTGAAAAAGAAAATTACGTAGCAAAACCAATTCCTATTAAAGCTGAAACCGTAGCAAAAACTTATGAAGAATATAGACCAAAAGCATATAGTTTAAGCGGTAAAAACCAATATGGTGAGACCATGTCATTAAACTCAATTCCTCGTGGTAAAGTTGTGCTATTAGACTTTTGGGCAAGTTGGTGTGGTCCATGTCGTGCATCAAACCCAAATTTAGTTGCTTTGTATAATAAATACAACGCAGATGGTTTTGAAATTATGAGCATTAGTGAAGATAAAGGTCAAGCCGAATGGATAAGTGCAATACATGTGGATAACCTCAATTGGGATTATCATATTTTGGATAAAAATAAATCTATTGCCTTTAGATATGGTGTAGAGAGTATCCCATTTAAGCTATTAATAGACAAAAAAGGACGTATTGCTAGCGAGAAAATTTCTGGACGTAAGCTAGAGCAACGTATTATAGAGTTATTGGCTGAATAGTTAATTGTTCAATCTATCCTTTACAAACTCAATTTTTGTTTTTCCGTGTGGTTTTGGGTTTCCATGCTCATCTAAATTAACCATAATGATGTTGTCTACTGTTATTATGGTTTCGCGTGTACGCATGTTTCTAACCTCACAGTTTAAGGTAATAGAAGATCGTCCAAATTTTTGAACCTCCATCCCTATTTCAATAATATCTCCTTTAACAGCTTTACTCATAAAGTTAATTTCACTCATGTATTTTGTGACTACTTTATTGTTTTCTAACTGCACAACTGTGTATAAAGCAGCTTCTTCATCTATCCAAGCTAATAATTGACCTCCAAATAAGGTTCCGTTTGGGTTTAAATCTTCTGGTTTTACCCATTTTCTGGTATGAAATCTCATATATTTAAAATAAGTTTTGTTGAAAATTGTCGTTAGGAATTGTGAGATTACAACCCAACTCAGCATTTAATTGTTTAATAAAATAAGCAGATAGTAAAGGTGATTCTTTTTCAATATTTTGATGAATAAAAAAGTCTATTTCTTTTACACCTTGTTCTTTCCAAGTTTTTAGTCTTACAATCCAATCATCTAACCTTGAGTAATCACTCTCATGATTGGCTCCAACATAGCGCACAAAAGCGGTAGGATTGGTTAATCTCATGTGCATAATGTCTCGCCTTCCAGCAGAATCGACTATAATATTAGAGATGTTATTGGCTTCTAAAAGCTGATATAATTCTTCTGAAATTACTGGGTCATTATACCAATTAGTATGTCTAAATTCTACTGCTAGTGGGATTTCTTTTGGCCAACTTTCAACAAAACTAACTACTCTGTCAAAATCTTTTGGAGTAAAATTAGTATTCATCTGTAAAAAAATAGTGCCAAGTTTTTCTTTTAAATTTACAGCAGAATACAAATAATTATCCACGACTTCTTTAACATCCTGTAACCGTTTCCAATGACTAATTTCTTGATTTAACTTTGGGAAAAACTTAAAATTAGCAGGTGTTTTATCATACCATTTACTAAATTGTTCTGGTGGAAAAATACGGTAAAACGTTGCGTTTAATTCAATTGAGTTAAACTGAGATGAGTAATATCCTAATTCGTCCTTAGTACCTCTTGGGTAGAACCCTTTAAGATCTGCCCTATTCCATTTTGCACAACCAACATAGATACCTGGTACATTATCATCTTTGACAACATTTAAAACACGTTTAGTGTCTTTATGGTCTTTAGGTAATGTAAAGTCTATTGCTTCTGGGTTTTCGACACTGCCAAATTTCATGTTTAAAAGTTCTTTTGACAAAAATACAATATCCAAATTGTTAACAAAGCAGTTAAAAAGTAATTTTACCTATGTTTACATTGGTAGTTTTTATCGATATTTTTATTGAAAACAAATGATTATGACTACACGTGACAATCAACTTCTAGCTGTAAGACCTGTTATTTTATCAATTAAAATATCAGATAATATGAGTGATGACGAACGGTTTCAGAATATTACTTTACGACCAATAATTAAGTTACAAAACGATTTATTTGTAGCTGTCTTCAAAAACTACATTACAAAACATAAAAATGTATTTTATCAACTAACCATTGAAAAGCGTCTTAATTACATTGATAACGCTATACATAAAGACATAAAGTTTAGAAATAGTTTAAAGGGTATTGTCATTGGACAATTTACAACAGAAGAATATGAGCTTTATATAAAAAACTCGTCTGCCCTAAACAAACGTATGATGAATATTGTAAAGCAACGTTTACAACATAACATCCAATTGTTTGAAATGCCTGAAGTTTTAAAAGCGGTTTAGTTAATTTTTTACTACTTTATAAGTGACACTCCATTTAAATCTGTGGTTAATACCTCACTCATATAATCAAAAAATGGTCGTATAATTTTAAACGAGTTATTAACCTCCTCTAAAAAATTAGACGATAATACCTGTTTGTCTGTATATTTCTTGGTGAAAATAAATTGTTTTCTTCTAATTAAGTCAATAGCAGGATGCTCTTTATCAAAACCTTTTGGTGCTGTTTTAAGCTCGTCACCAACAAAACCTCCCCAAACAGAATTGAAGTTTTTACTATTTAGGATATCGCGCATCTCTTGATCATCCATTTCAAATTCTTTTCTAATTCTTAATAAATCTTCTTTAGAAGGATCCCAAAAACCTGTTGCAATAAAACTTTCATTATTAGGTTGAATATGCATATAGTAACCACCTCTTAATTTGGGTTTTACTCGATTAAAAGAACCACCAAAATGCGTTTTGTAAGGTAATTTATTTTTAGAGAATCTTACATCTCTATAAATTCTAAATAATTTAACTTTATCAATCTCATCGTGTTTATTTAGCATTTGAAACAACTGATTATATACTTGCTTAATCTCAGTCTCAATTTCTTTAAAAGCACTTTTATGCTCATTAAACCAGTCACGATTATTGTTTTTTTCTAAATCTTTTAAAAAAGTAAAGGTCTCTCTAGGAATAGTTTCTGTCATATCTAATATTTATTACTCTAAAATACAAAAAAGTCTCGACTGTAAGTCGAGACTCTGCTATTAATCAAATAGTATCTTAAAATGAATTATTTGATTAGGTATCTTATTTAAAGATATAATAATTATTGCGTACTAGTTTGTTAATTTTTGCTTCTAAACTAATTTTGGTTAACAAGTACGTTTAATTTATATATTTAATTTAACTTTTAACTCCACCTTTTATTAATGATAGTACAAATAATACTATAAAAATGAAGAATAAAATTTTTGCAATTCCTGCTGATGCTCCTGCTATACCTCCAAATCCTAAGATTCCAGCTATAACTGCGATAATAATAAATGTAATGGTCCAACGTAACATAATTTTTGTGTTTTAAGGGTTAGTAATAATTTTTGGTTTTTTTCTTTTTCTAGCAATTTTATTAATTAATCTACAGTGTCTTCAACATCATCTGCAACACTTTCTACAGCGTCTTCAACTTTTTCTCCTGTTGATTTTTCTTCTCTACATCCTGTAAGTACTATTGATAATGAAAACAGAATAAGAAATGTGTAAGCTAATTTTTTCATAATTTTGGTTTTAATTGGTTGTTTTGTTTGTTATTTCAAAGATGCAACAATTTAATAGTGTTCCTGTTACATCATTATGTGGTTATGTTATATAATTTGAATGTCTTTATATTAATATGATTATTCATCACTAGATTCTGACTTTTCAAGACTCAGTTTATTATCAAATTGCAACGTTCTAATTGGGAAAGGTATATTTATATTTTCTTTATCAAACGCCTTTTTAATTTCAATAATGGCTGTGCTTTTTGCTCTTATTTTTTCTAGCGAGTTTTCAGCATCAATCCAAAATCTACAAACAAAGTTTATAGAACTTCCTCCAAATTCTTCATAGAAAAATTCAACATCTTCTGGACTTTGTATTTGACTAAATGTTTTTTGTATTGTATCCTTTGTTAAAGTTCTTACCTTTTCTAAATCAGATTCATAGCCTACTCCACAATTAATCATTACTCTCATTTTTGTGGTCAGAGAGTAGTTTTTGATAGGGTTATCAAGGATAGATTTGTTAGGTATCATGACCATATTGTTATCTGCTTCCTTTATAACAAAATTCTTTAAACTAATTTCTACAACTTCACCTGCAAACCCATTGGTTTCAACCCAGTGTCCTAGTCGTATACTTTTTCTAATACTAAGTACAATTCCAGCAAATGTGTTACTTAATGTGCCTTGTAATGCTAAACCTATCACTAGACCAGAGATACCAGCTGCACCTATTAATGTTTCTAGGGTTTCACTTAAATTAAGTATTCCTAAAGCAAGGAAAAAACCTACACCTATGACTATTACTGCAGTAATCTTAGTAATCATTCCTACTAAAGAGTCTTGATGAACCTTTTTAGAAACTATTTTACCTACTAATCTTGAAACATATCTAGATATGTAATAAAAAGCTATAAGAACTAAAATTGCGATTATTAGATTTGGAATACTTTTGATAAAAGCATTAAACCATCCTTCTAATTTGTCTGATAATAATTCTAAAGCTTTATTGAATTTGTCTTGCATTATTTTTTATTTATGGTTAATTATTTGATTGGTGTACTTGTGTATTGTAATTTATTAATACAAAGATGCGTCATAAATCAAGTCAATCTGTTATAAGATTCTTTAAGATTGTTACACAATTTCAATAATAGCGTATAAACAAAGGGCTCTTAGATCTTAAATGGGAAAAGTTAATGGGTAAGTGATGTCTATAATTAATATAGACTATTCAAATTCGATTGAATTTAATATTAATCCTGAAGCAGGAGCAATATATTGCATATTGTATTTATAATCAGACTTTAGACTAGCTTCAATATCTTCTAAAGTGCGCTTGCCTTGACCCAATTCTATCAAAGTTCCCATCATCAATCTAATTTGATTACGCATAAAACCTTTACCTCTAACACGAAGGATGTAGCTTTTTTTAGGAAAGAAATTAGCTGTGTAAATAGTGTTTTCAACTAGTTCACACTGCATAATTTCTCTGTTGTAAATACCATTATCTGTTGGCTTGTAGCAATATGCTCTTAGGTAATGCTTACCCTCAAAAAGTTTTGCACCTTCTTTCATTAGATTAATATCTAAATCGTCTAATATAGTCGTTAATATTGGTGCGCAAAACGGATGAAATTTGTCGCCAAAAGCAAATAAATATAAGTATTCTTTGATTTTGGAATGCTGAATGATATTAAAGTCTTTATCGACTACTTTAATAGCTAAAGCACGAATATCTTGAGGTAAATTGTAATTAAATAATGTTAAAAACGCATCAAAATCTTCGATGGGTTCTTCTAAAAAAAGCTCGAAAGCTGCACTTTCTGCACTTACCATAGCATCTGTACGACCTGAGGTTAGAGTTTTAAATTTCTTTTTTTCTAAAATGAAATTTAATGTGCGATCTACCATTAAGTGCAACGTTTTTAGATTAGGTTGCTTCTGCCAACCATGAAATCGATAACCTAAATACTGAATAGTAATAACGTAGAAAAACTTTTTTTGCATAATACAAATTGAATGTCGAAAATACAGTTTTAGTGAGCATCTCGCAAAATTTTTATAAATTGAACGCTATTAACTAACTAAATATAAAATTATGACAACTACACAAAAACCACCAATTTGGTTTTGGATCGTCGCAGCTATTGGACTGATCTGGAACGGAATGGGTGTCAATGCCTATTTACAACAAGCTTACAACACAGAGAGTTTTAGAAACATGTATACTGAAGAACAGTTAAACATTGTAGCAAACACACCTGCTTGGGTTACTGCTGCATTTGCAATTGCAGTTTTTGCAGGATTTTTTGCTTTTGTTTTTATTCTATTACGAAAAAAACTAGGCTACACACTAATGATATTATCACTTTTAGCTGTGATTGTACAAATGAGCTATTTATTAATCAATGACTACGTCAGTAGTTTAGTAATGACTATTATGATTATAGTTTTTGCTATAGTATTTGTTATATTGGCTAGACTATTTGTTCAAAAAGGCTGGATTAGATAATAAACTTAACAGAAATAATAAAAAGGCATCATCATTTGATGCCTTTTTTATTATTCTCTTTCTTTTAATACAGTGACTACGTCATTAAACTTAAAACCCTTAGCTTGAAGCAACATTAGGTAGTGAAACAATAAATCGGCACTTTCATTTAAAAATAAATCGTCGTTATCGTCTTTTGCTTCAATAACCACTTCTACTGCTTCCTCTCCTACTTTTTGTGCAATTTTATTAATTCCTTTTTCAAATAGCGAAGCTACGTAAGATTTAGTCGTGTCTCCAGCTTTAACTCTAGATTCTATAGTATTTTCTAATTTTGAAATAAAACCGAAACTTTCAGAATTAGTGTCACTCCAACACGTATCGCTTCCTTTGTGGCATGTTGGTCCTTTTGGATTAACTTGTATTAATAATGTGTCATTATCGCAATCTAGTTTTATTTCTACTAAGTTTAAAACATTACCACTATCTTCACCTTTAGTCCATAAGCGGTTTTTGGTTCTGCTGAAAAAAGTAACCAATTTGGTGTCTTTGGTTTTATTAAACGCTTCTTCATTCATATAACCCAACATCAATACATTTTTTGTTATTGCATCTTGTATGATTGCTGGTACTAATCCATCTTTGTTTTTATTGAAATCTATGTTCATTTTTTTTGTTTTGTCTGGTCGAGCGCAGTCGAGACCTCTATATTTCAAATAACCTCTCGACTGCGCTCGAGAAGACATTAATTTTTATGAAATGCTGAAACGAATTCAACAAGACGGTTTATAGTCGTACTGCTATATTATTATCTCTTAATGCTTCTTTTAAATCTTTAATTTCTATTTCTCCAAAATGAAACACACTTGCAGCCAATGCTGCGTCTGCTTTCCCTTCTTTAAAGGTATCTACAAAATGTTGCACGTTTCCTGCTCCACCTGATGCTATTATTGGAATATTTAAAGTTTCAGAAAGCATAGCTAAAGCTTCGTTTGCAAAACCTGCTTTGGTACCATCGTTATTCATGGATGTGAATAATATTTCACCTGCTCCTCTACGTTCAACCTCTTTTGCCCAATCGAATAAATTTAATTTTGTTGGAATACTTCCACCTGCTAAATGCACCATCCATTCTCCATTAATTTGCTTAGCATCTATAGCAACGACAACACATTGGCTACCAAATTTATTAGCTAATTCATTAACCAATTCTGGACGTTTTACTGCTGAAGAGTTTATAGAAACCTTATCTGCTCCAGATTTTAAAAGCTTATATACATCTTCAATAGACGAAATTCCTCCACCAACTGTAAACGGAATATTAACGTGTTCTGCTACTTTTAAAACCATATCAATCATGGTTTTTCTACCTTCTAAAGTAGCCGAAATATCTAGAAATACCAGCTCGTCTGCACCTTTTACTGCGTATTGTTTTGCTAATTCTACTGGATCTCCAGCATCACGAAGGTTTACAAAATTAACACCTTTAACGGTTCTTCCGTTTTTAATGTCTAAACAGGGTATAATTCGTTTTGTAAGCATATTATAAAAATCGTTCTAGTTCTTTTAAAGTGATTCTGTTTTCATAAATCGCCTTACCAATGATGACACCTTCACAATTAATTTCTGAAAGCTTTTCTACATCTTCAATAGTTGTAACGCCTCCTGAAGCTATAAGTTTTATAGACTGACCAGAACTACCATTGGTACACTCTTCAATGATGGTTTTATACAGGTCTATTGATGGTCCTTCTAACATTCCGTCTTTTGAAATGTCTGTACAAACCACATATTGAATGCCTTGTTTTTGATACGCTTTTATAAACGGAATTACCTCTAAAGTACTTTCTTCTAACCAACCACTAATGGCTATCTTTTCGTTTTTACAATCTGCTCCTAAAATGATTTTTTGAGAGCCATATTTACTAATCCAACGCTCAAACGTATCTCTGTTTTTTACAGCAATACTTCCTCCTGTTATTTGTTTTGCTCCAGAGTTAAATGCTGTTATAATATCGTCATCAGACTTTAAACCACCTCCAAAATCTATTTTTAAATTAGTTTTAGAAGCCACTAGCTCTAAAACTCGGTAATTTACGACATGAGAAGCTTTCGCACCATCTAAATCGACCATATGTAAATACTCGATTCCTGCGCCTTCAAACTGTTTTGCAACCTCAAGTGGGTTTTCATTATAAATTTTAGTGGTATTGTAATCTCCTTTTGTTAAGCGTACACATTTACCGTCTATGATATCTATTGCTGGTATTATTCTCATGTTATAATTCTATAAAATTCTTTAAAATTTGTTCTCCTGCTACAGATGATTTTTCTGGATGAAACTGCACACCATAAAAATTATTTTTTTGTAAAGCTGAAGCAAATTCTACACTATAAGTAGTAGTGGCAATGCTTTCTTTACAAGCTTCTGCATAAAAACTATGTACAGAATACATAAAAGCGTCATCTTTAATATCTTTAAATAACGCTGATTTTAAATCTGTTATCGTATTCCAACCCATTTGTGGCACTTTAACACTATTGTTAAAACGCTTGACATCTACATTAAAAATACCTAATCCTTTGGTGCTACCTTCTTCTGAAGAGTTACACATCAATTGCATCCCTAAACAAATCCCTAAAACGGGTTGTTTTAAAGCTGGAATTAAAGTGTCTAAACCGCTTTCTTTTAGCATTTGCATTGCAGAACTTGCCTCACCAACTCCTGGAAAAATTACTTTGTCTGCTGCTTTAATTTCATCTGGATTGTTAGATAAAATGGCATCGTAACCTAAGCGTTTAAAGGCAAATTGAATACTTTTAATATTACCTGCTCCGTAATTTATTATTACTAACTTCATTACAACATACCTTTAGTTGATGGCAAAAACATTTTATTAGCATCACGTTTTACAGCCATTTTCATTGCTTTTGCAAATGCTTTAAAAATGCCTTCAATTTTATGGTGCTCATTAGTGCCTTCAGCTTTAATATTTAAGTTGCATTTTGCACCATCTGTAAACGATTTAAACAAATGGAAAAACATTTCGGTTGGCATATCACCTATTTTTTCGCGTTTAAAATCGGCTTGCCATTCTAACCAGTTTCTACCTCCAAAATCAACTGCTACTTGTGCTAAGCAGTCGTCCATTGGTAAACAAAAACCGTAACGCTCGATACCTAATTTATTACCTAAAGCTTTATTAAATAATTCGCCCAAAGCAATCATAGTATCTTCAATAGTGTGATGCTCATCAACTTCTAAATCGCCATCAACTTTTATGGTTAAATCCATTGCACCATGACGACCAATTTGGTCTAACATGTGGTCGAAAAACTTTAAACCAGTATCAATATTATTTTTACCAGAACCATCAAGGTTTAATTTAATGTAAATCTTGGTTTCGTTGGTATTACGCGTGATTTCTTCAACGCGATCATTTAATTTTAAAAACTCGTAGATGGCTTTCCAATCTGTACTTGTTAATGCGATAGAATCTAAAATGGCTTGTTTTGAACTTTCAATTTCATCTGCTCCTAATTCTGGATCTTCAGATAAAAATATACCTTTTGCTCCAAGATTTTTGGCTAATTCCATATCTGTAATTCGGTCACCTAAAACAAATGAGTTTTCTAAATCGTATTCAGTTGTATCAAAATATTTAGTAAGCAAGCCTGTTCGTGGCTTACGAGTTTCGGCATTTTCATGCGGAAACGTTTTGTCGATACACACTTCAGAAAAAACAACACCTTCTTTTTCGAATGCTGATATGACTTTATTTTGAGCAGGCCAAAAGGTATCTTCAGGAAAAGCATCTGTTCCTAAACCATCTTGATTGGTTACCATAACTAGCTCAAAATCTAGCTCTGAAGCTATCTTAGCCATGTATTGAAATACTTTTGGGTAGAACTCTAATTTTTCTAAACTATCTAGTTGATAATCTACAGGTGGTTCTAATACCAAAGTTCCGTCCCTGTCTATGAATAGTACTTTTTTCATGATTAACTTGTTAATCAATCCTGAACATGATTCAGGATCTTTTTATTTAATTTCTAATGTGTTTAAATTTGGATTAGAAACTTTAATAAGTTCCCATTTCCATTCTTTATGCCAATTTTTAAGTTATCTTTCTCTTGATTTCACATCTTTCTTTATTATAAATTCTTCATAATAAATCAATTCACAACAATTATATTTTTTAGTGAATACAGCTCCTCTTCCAGAATTATGTTGTTTTATTCTCTGTTTTAAATTTTCAGTATAACCAATATATAATACTGTTCTATTCTTATTACTTAAAATATAACAATAGTATTTTTGATTAACAGTCATAACAATATTTCAACTTTATTAGTTCCTGAATCAAGTTCAGGATTTCGAAATTAATTGAAGGTATTCAATTAATCTCTCATTTTCTTTCACAGTTCCAACAGTAATTCGAATACAATTCTTAACCTGAGTATTCCTGTTTCTAATAATTACTTTTTTATCGATTAAATATTGGTAGGTTTTATCTGCATTATCAACTTCAACTAATAAAAAGTTAGCATCTGTAGGATATATTTTTTTAACGATATCTAGCTGATTTAAAGCTTCTTTAAGCTTGTTTTTTTCTGAAAGAATTATCTCAATATTTTTAGACACTTCAGTTTGATTGTTTAAACTCTCTAAAACCGCTTTTTGGTTTAAAGTGCTTACGTTATATGGCGGTTTTACACGATTGTAAAGTGCAATAATAGCTTCGCTAGCATATGCAACGCCTACTCTAACTCCTGCTAATCCCCAAGCTTTACTAAAGGTTTGACTTACAATTAGATTGTTGTATTTATTTATGTTTTTAATGAATGATGCTTGCGAGCTAAAATCGATATAAGCTTCGTCTACAATCACGATACCATTAAAATTCTCAAGAATGTATTCAATATCTTCTGTATTTATAGTATTTCCTGTTGGATTGTTTGGTGAGCAAATAAAAATGATTTTTACATCTTCAACATCTAAATACGGTTGTAATTGATTTAAATTAATTTGAAAATCGTTAATCAAAGGTTGCTTAATCACCTCAATATTATTGATATTTGCTGACACATCGTACATTCCGTAGGTTGGTGTAAAGGTTAAAACCTTATCTTTTCCAGGTTCGCAAAAAATACGAAACGCTAAATCGATAACTTCATCACTTCCGTTACCAATGAAAATTTGATTAGTTTCAACAGATTTAATAACTGAAAGTTTTTCCTTAATTTTTGTTTGTTGTGGATCTGGATAACGGTTTAAATTTCCAAACGGATTTTCGTTAGCATCTAAAAACACATCTGCTGTACCTTTAAACTCATCTCTTGCAGAAGAATATGGTTTTAAAGCTTTAATGTTAGCTCTAACTAGGTCGTTTATGTTAAATGTTATGCTCATTTTTTGTTGTCTGGTCGAGCGCAGTCGAGACCTATTTATCTTAATTGCTTATTAAAAAACTCTCGACTGCGCTCGAGGTGACTTTTTATTTTAAATCCTTTAAACGTATTGAAACCGCATTTTTATGCGCTTGTAAACCTTCGGCTTCAGCCATTAACTCTATGGAATTACCAATATTTTGAATACCTTCTTTAGTGATTTTTTGAAACGTAATGGCTTTTGTAAAACTGTCTAAATTTACTCCAGAATACGCTTTACTAAAACCATTAGTAGGTAAGGTGTGATTAGTTCCAGATGCATAATCTCCTGCGCTTTCTGGTGTATAGTTTCCTATAAATACAGATCCTGCGTTAATTATATTATTGACAAAAAAATCATTGTCATTAGTACATAATATTAAGTGTTCAGGAGCATAGTCATTAATTATGTCTAATGCATCATTCGCGTCTTCCATAATAATAGCTTTAGAATTTTCAAGTGCTTGTTTAGCTATGTCTTTTCTTGGTAAAACCGCTAACTGTTTGTCTATTTCTTTTTGTACTTGCTCTATAAAACCTTGAGAATCTGACACCAAAATGACTTGACTATCTGCACCATGTTCTGCTTGGCTTAGCAAATCTGAAGCCACGTAACTTGCATTAGCACTATTATCTGCAGCTATTAGCAATTCGCTTGGTCCAGCTGGCATATCTATTGCTACTCCGTATTTAGTTGCTAATTGTTTCGCCACTGTCACAAACTGGTTTCCTGGACCAAAAATCTTGTAGACTTGTGGTATAGTGTCTGTTCCAAACGTTAATCCAGCTATTGCTTGAATACCTCCAACTTTAATTATTTTAGTGACTCCACAAAGCTCTGCTGCATATAAAATTTCGTTAGCTATGTTACCTTCTTTGTTGGGAGGCGAACATAATACAATCTCCTTACATCCTGCAATTTGAGCAGGAACAGCCAACATTAAAACGGTTGAAAATAATGGTGCGCTACCAGCAGGAATATAAATCCCGACTTTTTGAATGGCTCTTTTTTCTTGCCAGCAAGTGACACCAACTGTAGTTTCAATGCTGATTGTTTCCGTTTTTTGTGCGTTGTGAAATGTCTCAATATTACGCTTTGCTAGTTGAATTGCTTGTTTTAAATCAGATGAAATTTTAGAACTCGCTAGCTCAACTTCTTTAGCGGACACTGTATTTGAAGCTAATTCGACTCCATCAAACAGTTGCGTGTATTTTGTTATAGCTAGATCACCATTACGTTGCACATCCTCAAAGATTTGAGTTACTGTAGTTTCAATATCATCTACAGTCTGTGTTGGTCGTTTTAAAAGGGTTGACCAAGTGGATTGGTTTGGGTTTATAAATGTTTTCATAATTATTTTTTTTCACTTTGTCTATTCGCAGTGTAATATTTAGATTGTTAAATCACCATTTTTTCTATCGGACAAACTAAAATACCTTGTGCTCCATTAGCTTTTAATTCGTCAATAACTTCCCAAAATTGGTTTTTATTTATTACGGAGTGTACACTACTCCAACCTGCTTCTGCTAATGGTAAAACCGTTGGGCTTTTCATTCCTGGCAAAATATTGATGATATCTTTTAGCTTATCGTTTGGTGCATTTAGTAACACGTATTTTGAGTTTTGTCCTTTTAAAACAGATTGTATTCTAAATTGTATTTTTTCAAGCAATTTTTGATTTTCAGTAGAAATTTTAGGAGATACTGCTAATACTGCTTCCGATTTTAAAATAACTTCAACTTCTTTTAAACCGTTTTTAAATAATGTACTTCCGCTAGACACAATATCTACAATAGCATCTGCTAACCCAATATTTGGAGCAATTTCTACAGAACCATTAATGATGTGTAACTTGGCAGATACGTTGTTTTTACTTAAAAACTGATTAACTGTATTTGGGTACGATGTAGCAATACGTTTTCCTTCTAAATCTTTAACCGAATTGTATTTTGCTCCTTTAGGTACTGCAACAGACACTTTGCAACTAGAAAATCCTAATGTTTCTGCAATTGTAATGTCATTACCTTTTTCGATTAATACATTTTCTCCGATGATGGCAATGTCTACCACACCATCCTTTAGATATTGTGGAATATCTCCATTACGTAAATAGAAAATTTCTAAAGGAAAATTTCTGGCTGATGCTTTAAGTTGGTCTTTTCCATTGTCTATAGAAATACCAATGTCTTTAAGGATTTTCATGGAATCCTCATTTAATCGTCCTGATTTTTGAACTGCAATTTTTAATTTACTCATTTTAATTTTTTTTTAATTGGGTTTGAGTAAATCTTTAATTAGAAAGTTGTTAAAAACAAAAAACCGTTTGATTTACTCAAACGGTTTTTAAATATGTTGATTTTATACAATACATCTTCAGTTCGCTTGAGTGCAAATATGAAAATGATGATGATGTGATTGAATAAAATTCATTTCTGTTTTGTTGAATACAAATATTGTGAATTTAAAATGTAAAAAGCAAACCTATTCTTATTTAAATTTAAATTTTAAGAAAATCTTAGCTTTTTACTTTTAAATTATTGATTTCCTAAAATAATTGGCATTCCGCTATCACCTGAGCCTATAACAATAACTTTACTATTATTAGATTCTGATAATTTTACTGTTGCTTCGATACCTTTATCTTGTAAAATTTTATCTGTTAGTGAAGCACTTAAAATACGATTTGCATCTGCTTTACCTTGTGCTTCAATAATTACTTTTTCTGCTTCTTTTGCAGCTGTCACTAATCTAAACTCATACTCTAAAGACTCTTGTTCTTGACGTAATTTACGCTCGATAGCTTCTTTAATTGTATTAGGTAAAGTAACATCGCGTACTAACACCTCGTTTAATTGTACGTATTGCTTTTCTAAAATCTTTTTTGTTTCAGCAAAAATTTCATCTTGAATTGCGTCACGCTTACTAGAATATAGTTGTTCTGGTGTGTAACGACCAACTACACTACGTGCAGCACTACGTATGGCAGGCTGTATGACACGTTGCAAGTAGTTTTGACCTAGTGATTGGTGAAGATTTCCTAACTCGCTGTAAACAGGCTCGTACCAAGCAGAAGCATCAATTTGTATTTCTAGTCCGTTAGACGATAATACTTTCATTTTTTCAAATAATTCTTGTTGACGTACTTCATAAATATAGACTTTATTCCATGGTGCAACAATATGAAACCCTTCACCCATTGGAGGCTCATCGGTTACAACACCGTCTCCAAAGGTTTCAAAAAGCACTCCAGCTTCTCCAGAGTCAATTGTTACTGCTGATTTAGCAATTAAAATAATTCCGATAATAACCGCTATGATTATTGGGAATGCAATTTTTGGTAATTTTTCCATAACTAATTTTTAATTTTATATTAATCCTTTATATTTTCTTATAAACCATTCTAATGCCAAGGATAAAGCTATTATAAACAGTAAATATTGCCAATCTATCAAAGGTACAATACTTTTGTTACTTTTTTGGATGGGTTGATAATGATTATCTTTTAATAAACGTTCTGAGATTGCAGCGTAATTATCTATGAAGAAAGCTTCACCACTACTGTTAGTAGCTATTTGTTGCAACTTTGTTACATTGGCATTTAAAAATTGTTGCTCTATATTGTATTCCACAATTTTAAAATTTCCTGAAACTGTAATGTTTTCTGAGCTTGCACTAACTGTAAAGTTATAATCTCCTGCTGGTATATTACTTAAATTGACTTGATAATTGTTTCCTTTTAAAATTAAAGGTCTTTTAGAGGTTTTATTGGTGTCTTTATTTTTAAGTGAAATTGTTAATGCTTCACCACTATCAAATTCGTAATTCTTATTAAAAAATTGAGCACTTATTATAATACTTTCACTTCCGTTATAAAATGAATTATAGTCAACATTCAATCTGTTTTTTCGCTTGTTGGACGCTAAATACTGGACTAGCTTACCAATAAAATTATCGAATTCTAAAAAGCTTCCATTGTTTAAATAGCTTTGTGCACGCCATCTCCAAAGGTTTTCGCCAAATAAGATGGCTTCTCTTCTATTATTGGTTTCAAGAGTAGCTAGTAACGGTTCTTGGGTTTTGATACCAGAAACAGATTTGTATAAAATAGTCTCGAAAGGTGTTTTAAACTCTGAGTCTCCAAATGTAGATTTTAGAGGTGGAAAGCTCTCAAAATCTAAATCTTCAATGATGAAAGACGTGTAATTAGTGTTAAGATTGGCTTGGTAATCTTCGGTTTGTGACGAAGTATCAGTACTATATTCACTAGTAACTTTATTTAAAAAGCGCCAATCAGATTTAGTTCCAGTAATAACCCATTTGTTTTTATTTTGCTTTTGTAATACATCAAATAATGAATTAAATGAATTATTTGGTTGATACAATATAACTAATTGAAAATCATTTAATTGAGATTCTAATTGATTAGGTTTTAAAAATACAACTTCTCGTTGCTCGTTACTAGAAATACTCTTTTTTAAAGTACCTAAATCTGGATGCAAAATGGTACTAACAATGGCTACTTTAGTTTTTTGATCAATGACTTCTACTGCAAAATTTTTATAGTTATTTACTTTATTTTTTTCTGTAGCTAATGGTACCACTTGTGCTTTGTACTCCTGCACACCAACACCACTTGCTGGTAAAATAAAATTTAAAACCTCGCTATTTTTTGATTTGTTTAATGATAGTGGTTTAGAATACACCGTTGTATTGCCTTTAGTGATAACAAATTTACTGGCTACAGTCTTACTACCATTGTATACAACAATTGCTTCAACAGGAAATTTGTTTTTTAGGTAAGCATATTTGTTGACGTTAAGTTGGCTTATTTTTAAGTCTGCATACGTTATGGTATCACCTAATATTATAGGATAAATAGGTTGTTTATAGTTTTTAGCAGAAAACTGATAATCGTTTCCAACCGTTTGGTTACCATCTGTTAAAAGTATGGTTGGCGAAATAGTGTTTTTATATATCTGAGTTAACTCTTTAAACGTTTTATCTAAATTGGTTTGTTGATTGTTAAAAGACACACTATCACTTACTTCCAATGTGTTTCCGAAAGAAAACACCTCAACATTAAATTTATCTTTTAACTCTTGATTATTGACTAATTGTTGAAGCGCATTTTTAGCATTCTGATCTTGATTTAAGTATTGTAATGACGCTGAATTGTCTACTGCTACTACTAAATTAGGCTTTTCAGTGTAATATTTTACCTGTTCAAACTTAGGATTAATAAGTAATAATAAAATTGAAAATAAGGTAATAAAACGCAAAAATGTAAAAAGCGCAACAGATTGTGATGCGCTTTTAGATTTATATTTGTACTGGAATAAGGCTAGTAAAAGTGCTACTATACCTGCTAAAATAATGTATAAGAGGGTTTCTGTTGACACTAGTCTTCTTTAACTTTTAGTATATCAAACGAGTCCATAAATCGCTTTATATCCTTGTTTTCGTCTTTATCTGTTAAACAAATAACTTGTACAACAAACATGGTGTTATTAACTAAAAAGGCATTCATGTAAATAAATGCACCACTAATTTTAATTTTTATACTACGTCCAGGAAAACCGTTATGTGTTATTTTTTCATCAGAACTTAACTCGCCATTCACGTTAGTTGTAGCACCATTAACAGCGCCATCTAATACAGAATTGTTGTACTCGTCATCAGCGTCTTCAAATTCTTCCTCAGGATAATCAGATCTAATCACAGAATACACCATATTATCGTCACTAGAATCAGGACTAAGCATAATCATGTGCATATCGATGGTTCCAATAGCTGTTTCAACTTCTTGAACCGTGCGTTCTGGTTCTCCAGGAAACTTAGCTATAAATGCTAAATCCTCTGATTTATAGTCTATCCAATCTTGAGCGTTGACTATTGAAGTTGTAGTTAAAAAAAATGTAATAATGAATAATAGGTTTTTCATGGTAGTAATAGTATTTAATAAATGTATTTAGGTTAACATTCCACCATCAACATTTAATGTTTGACCTGTTACATAAGCTGACATGTCTGACGCTAAAAACACGCACGCATTAGCTATATCTTCTGGAGTACCTCCACGTTTTAAAGGTATAGCGTTACGCCATCCTTTAACGGTTTCTTCATCAAGTTTTGCTGTCATTTCTGTTTCGATAAAACCTGGTGCTATCACATTACTTCTAATGTTTCTAGAACCCAATTCTAATGCTACAGACTTAGAAAATCCAATAATACCTGCTTTAGACGCAGCATAATTGGTTTGACCTGCATTACCTTTAACACCAACTACAGAACTCATATTAATTATAGATCCTTTACGCTGCTTAAGCATAGTTCTCTGTACAGCTTTAGTCATATTAAAAACAGATTTTAAGTTAACTTCGATAACTTGATCAAAATCCTCCTCACCCATTCTCATTAACAAATTATCTTTTGTAATTCCAGCATTATTAACTAATACGTCAATACTACCAAATTCTGCTAAAACATCTTCTGCTAGTTGTTGCGCTTCGTCAAAACTTGCTGCGTTACTTTTGTATCCTTTAGCTTTAATTCCAAAAGTATTTAACTCTTTTTCTAGTGCGTTTGCAGCTTCTACTGAAGAACTGTAAGTGAATGCAACATTAGCACCTTGCTGAGCAAATACTTGAGCGATACCTTTACCTATACCTCTTGAAGCACCTGTGATTATAGCTGTTTTTCCTTCTAAAAGTTTCATTAAAATAATTTATTTTATTTTCGTGTAGACGAAAACATGTTGTTAATTTTCTATTTCAAATATAACAATAACTGTGTGTTCTAAATAAAAAAAGCCTTTTAATTTGTCATTAAATTAAAAGGCTTTTTTAATAACCTTTCTTTAAATTAGAAAGGGATTTTTATAATCTACATCTTCACTTCTTCAGGTTTTTCATAATTAAATATATAGTCTATATCCATTTCTTGCACTTTTCCTAATTTGCTCAAGGCTTTCATATCTACATCATTTTTATTCCCTATCACCATCACGTTATAATTTTCGCCTTTAATGTTATTATTAAAAAACTCTCGTAAATCTTCCATAGTCATATCTTTAATAGCATTGTACATGGCTTCTCTGTTATCTTCAGACATGCCTCTTTTTTGAAGTCTTTCATAACTCCAAAAGATATTAGATTTATTGATACGTTGAGCTGCTAATTTTTTAAGAGTAGACTCTTTTGCTGCTTGAAATTGTGCTTCGGATTCTGGCATGTTATTCATTAAATCCATCATAGCGTCAACTGCTTGAGGCATTTTATTAGCTTGCGTCCCAATATAAGCCATCACATAATTTGAATCGTCCTTATCTCTAGCAGTACTATAGCTTGACCAAGCAGAATAGGCCAAAGATTTAGATTCTCTAATCTCTTGGAATACTATTGATGATAATCCACCACCAAAATACGTATTAAACAAAGTTGATGCAGCCATATTTTCTGGCTTAAAAGGCTCTCCTTTGGCTAAAAACATCATTTCTGATTGTACCATGTCAAAATCCACAAAGTATACGTTTCCACCTGTCTCTAATTCGTTAAACGCTAGCGCTTGAGGGTAATCTTTCAGTTCTGTTGATACTTTATGAGACGTGTTTAATGCAGCGACTGCATTATCTATGTCTTTTCCATAGTAAAACACACGTTGCTTATAATTTTTTAAATCCTTAGTTAAATTAACTAATTCTTGAGGATTAATTTTATTTAGTTCGCTAACTGGAATGATGTTACGCAAGCTTGAGTTTTCTCCAAACTTAGCATAGTTCAATAAACCACGTCTTAGTATGCTTCCTTTATTGGTCTTATTATTTTGTCTTCCTTTTGCAATAGACTGTACATATTTATCATAAGCCTCTTGATTAGGTACTGCATTGTCCAAAAGATGTTCTAATAGCTCTAATCCTTTAGGCAAGTTTTCTTTTAGACCATTTAAACCAATATATGTTTTTTCGTTACCAGTATTTACATAGTAGTCAATTCCTAATTTATAAAATTCTTTTTTAAGCTCTTCATTGGTGTACTTGTCTGTCCCTAAGTATTCTAAATATCCAACTGCTAAATCTAACTTTTTGTCATTATCACTACCCATATCAAAAATGATATTCATATCAAACAAGTCGTTAGTTTCATTCTCAATATAAGATACTTTAATTCCGCTATCAGTTTCAGTCTTTTTAATAGCTGAAGCATAATCTACATACACAGGTTTTAATGGCTCTGATTCCATTTTATTAAACGCTTCAATATATTTAGAGTTAGCACCTCTGTTCAGGTTAACTGGAGTAATTCCTGGATTTTGTACTTTAACAATTTTATCGTCTGCGCCTTTACGTTTGTATGTTACCACGTAATTGTCATTATAAAACGTATTAGCAAAGTCTACCAAGCCTTGTTTAGTAATCTTTTTAAGATCATCCAAAAACTTGACTTTATCTTCCCATTTTTCATTATGTATAAAGGCATCTACATAAGCATTAGCTACAGCAGTACTGCTTTCATACTCTTGCAATTTGGATTTTTTAAGATCGTTAATTACTGCTTCTAACATCCAGTCTTCAAATTCTCCTTTTTTTAATTTTTCAACTTGTTCTAGTATTAAAGCTTTAACCTCATCTAAGGATTGTCCTTCTTTTGGAGAACCAGAAAAGACATGATATCCATAATCGTTTAAAAATGTTGGGGAACAGCCAGCATATTGCACTACTTGCTGCTGATTTAGGTTTAAATCTATTAAACCAGCGTTACCATTAGCTAATATCATATCTGCTAAGGTCACTAATTTTTCATCTTCAGTATTGACTCCACCAGAGCGATAAGCTATAGAAATACTTTCTGCAGTTGGTCCAAATACTTCTTTTTTTACGATAGAATTTAAAGGTTCTTCTTTAGGTAACTCAGGATGTTGAACGTCTTTGCGTTCAAATTTCCCAAACGTATCGTTAACCTTTTTAATTGTTGTATCGAAATCGATATCACCAACTAATATTACTGCCATGTTATTAGGTACATAATACTTATCAAAATAATTATGAATATCTACCATTGATGGATTTTTCAAATGCTCTGCAGTACCAATAGTCGTTTGTTGTCCATATGGATGATTAGGAAATAATCCTTCTAACATTGCTGCATAACGTTTACGTCCATCGCTATCTTGTCCTCGATTAAACTCTTCAAAAACAGCTTCTAGCTCTGTATGAAACAAACGCAATACCACTTGACTAAATCGTTCGCTTTCTAAAGCTAGAAATTTGTCTAATTCGTTTGCAGGTATTTTATTAGTGTACACGGTCTGCTCAAACCATGTGTAAGCATTCGTTCCTGTTGCACCTAATGAACTTGACATTTTATCATACTCGTTAGCAACAGAATAGTTTGAAGCAGCTAATGATACTCTATCAATTTCTTTATAAATCGCTTTTTTTAAATCTGAATCTTTTTCTGCTCTATGTTTTTCATATAAATTAGAAATGGTATCTAAGTACTTTTTTTCCGTCTCCCAATCGACTGTACCAACCTCATCAGTACCTTTAAACACCATATGTTCAAGGTAGTGTGCTAATCCTGTAGATTCTTTAGGGTCGTAATTAGAACCAGCTCTAACAGCTATGTAAGTTTGTATTTTTGGCTCGTCTGTATTTTTACTTAAATATACTTTTAACCCATTATCTAAAGTATATAAACGCAAACCTGTTGGGTCGTTGGTAATGCTTTCGTAACTAAATCCGTTAGCATCATTTTGTGTTTCGGTTTTTACAGCTAAGTCTCCAGAATTACTTTTTTTACAACTTGTAACAAAAGTAATTATAGCCATAGCTAGAAATAATTTTAAGTGTTTCATTTTTGGTTGGTTTATAAATTAAAAAAGTTCGTTAGCTAAAATAAGCTAACGAACTTTAAACGTTTATATATTTGGATTATTTTAACACATTAGTGTTAAATAATTTAACCAACAACTTCGGCTACTTTTTTACCAATTTCCGCTGGAGAATCTACAACATGAATACCACAATCTCTCATAATTGCTTTTTTAGCTTGAGCAGTATCGTCAGATCCACCCACAATTGCTCCTGCGTGTCCCATTGTACGACCTGCTGGTGCAGTTTCACCTGCTATAAATCCAACAATAGGTTTTTTACTTCCAGACGCTTTGTACCAATTAGCAGCATCAGCTTCTAACTGACCTCCAATTTCTCCAATCATAACCACACATTCTGTTTCAGGATCGTTAATTAATAATTCTACTGCTTCTTTAGTTGTGGTTCCAATAATTGGGTCACCACCAATACCAATAGCTGTAGTTATACCTAATCCTTGTTTTACAACTTGATCAGCAGCTTCATAAGTTAAGGTTCCTGATTTAGATACAATACCAACTTTTCCTGACTTAAATACAAATCCTGGCATTATACCAACTTTGGCTTCTCCTGGTGTAATAACTCCTGGACAGTTAGGTCCAATTAATCTACAGTCTTTTCCTTTAATATAATCTGAAGCTTTTATCATGTCTGCAACTGGTATACCTTCAGTAATACAAATAATTACTTTAATACCTGCGTTTGCAGCTTCCATAATAGCGTCTGCAGCAAATGCTGGTGGAACAAATATAATAGTTGTGTCTGCGCCTACTTTGTCTACAGCTTCTTGAACAGTATTAAAGACAGGTTTATCTAAATGCGTTTGACCTCCTTTACCAGGTGTTACACCACCAACTACATTAGTGCCATACTCAATCATTTGTCCTGCGTGAAATGTACCTTCACTTCCTGTAAATCCTTGAACTATTATTTTTGAATCTTTGTTTACTAAAACGCTCATGTTTTGTATTAATTAAGAAATTTTGTAATAAATTATTTTTTGCAATGCAAAAGTAAGTTTTTGATAGCTATTTTTTAAAACTATTTTAGATTTTTATTTCAGAAAATGAATTTGATTCTAAAGTATTATTATCTGCTAGTTGACTTATTTCGTGACAACGAAACAATTTACTGTCTTTAACTTCCCAAATTGAAGTAAAATGTGCTAAAGCGATTTCATTATCTGGATCTTCAATAGTATTACCAAACAAAGTATGTCTGGTTGTTACAAATTGATTGTCCTCCAATATATGACTGAATTGAAAACGTAAGGCATTATAAGATTGACGTGTGCCTTTAAAAAAGCCTTCTAAACCTTTATAATCTAGTATGGTAAAACCTTGACTACTGTTCCAATGCAGTTGACAATCTTTATGAAAAAATATTGAAACCACTGAAGCATCATTAGCTAAATCTGAGTTGTAAAATGCCTTAACTATTTCTTTTGGTGACATCTATTTATTTTTTAATTGATCTATTATTTCTGGAATTTTCTTAATGTAAGCCAGTTCTTTTAGTTTAACTCTAGATTCTTCGATTGGAGTCCCAAAGTACGACTTTCCGCCTTCAATAGATTTAGTAACACCTGTTTGACCTAACACATTGGCTTTTTTACCAATGGTTATTCCACTTGTAGTACCAACTTGTCCCCAAAGTGTAACTTCATCTTCAATAATACAGCAGCCAGCTATACCTGTTTGAGAGGCTATTAAACATTTTTTACCAATAACAGTGTCATGACCAACTTGAATTTGGTTATCCAATTTAGAACCTTCACCTATTATTGTATCTCCTGTAACACCTTTATCTATTGTGCATAACGCACCAATATCTACATTGTCTTTTATAACTACTCTACCTCCAGATTGTAATTGATCAAACCCTTCTGGTCTGTTTTTGTAGTAAAAAGCACTAGCACCAAGAACACATCCTGCATGTATAGTTACATTGTTACCTATAACCGTATCATCATATATGCTTACATTAGAATGTATGACACAGTTGTCTCCAATAGTCACATTATTACCTATAAAGCAGTTGGGTTGAATTATGGTGTTTTCTCCTATTATAGCAGAAGCAGAAATAGAAACACTAGAGCTTTTAAAAGGTTTAAAGTGATTGGTTAATTTATTAAAATCTCTAAACGGATCTTCACTTATTAAAAGTGCTTTACCTTCAGGACAATCCACTGCTTTGTTTATTAACACTATTGTTGCAGAGCTTTGTAATGCTTTATCATAGTATTTTGGATGATCCACAAATACAATATCTCCAGGTTCTACAACATGAATCTCATTCATTCCCAACACCATAATATCAGAATCACCAACAAATTGACAATCAATTAGTTTTGCGATTTGTTCTAAGGTATGTGGATTTGGGAATTTCATTTTAATTTATTCCTTTACACGTTCTTTATAAGTTCCTTTATCAGTCTCGACTTTTATTTTATCACCTTCGTTAATAAATAAAGGCACGTTAACCGTTGCACCAGTTTCTACTGTTGCAGGTTTTGTAGCGTTTGTCGCTGTGTTACCTTTCACTCCTGGCTCAGTCGCTGTTACTTCTAAAATGACACTTGCGGGCATTTCTACAGAAAGTGGCATATTGTCTTCTGTATTTATAATTACAGTCACAACTTCTCCTTCTTTCATTAATTCTGGAGTATCTAAAGCTGCTTCTAACAATCTTATTTGTGTATAGTCAGCTTCATTCATAAAATGATAGAACTCTCCATCATTGTACAAATACTGAAATTTATGAGTTTCTACTCTTACATCATCCAATTTATGTCCAGCAGAAAATGTATTATCAATCACTTTACCATTAGTCACGCTTTTTAGCTTTGTTCTAACAAATGCAGGACCTTTACCTGGTTTTACGTGTAAAAATTCGATAATTTTATAAATATCATTATTATATCGTATGCATAATCCATTTCTAATATCTGAAGTTGTAACCATTGTTATTTATTATTTTTAATTTTAATTTGATTTGAAATATCCTTTCATAATTCCACGATGCGAATTTTTTATAAATTGAAGAATTTCATCGCGTTCTGTTGTTGCTTCCATTTCTGCTTCAATAATAGCAGCTGCTTGAGAATTATTGTAATTTTTTTGGTACAGAATTCTAAAAATATCTTGAATTTCTCTTATTTTTTCTGTGGTGAATCCTCTACGTCTTAGTCCTACAGAATTGATACCAACGTAAGATAATGGTTCTCGACCAGCTTTAACAAATGGTGGGACATCTTTACGTACTAACGAACCTCCTGTTACAAACGCATGATTACCAACCGAGCAAAATTGATGCACTGCAGTCATACCAGCTAAAATCACATAATCACCTATAGTAATATGTCCTGCAAGTGTACTATTATTTGAAAAAATACAGTTGTTTCCAACGATACAATCGTGAGCAATATGACAATATGCCATAATTAAGCAATTATTGCCAACTACTGTTTTCATTCTGTCTGTTGTCCCTCTATTGATGGTCACACATTCTCTGATGGTTACATTATCTCCAATTATGGTTAATGTATCTTCATCGTCATATTTTAAATCCTGTGGTACCGCAGAAATTACCGATCCTGGAAAAATATTACAATTTTTTCCAATTCGTGCACCTTCCATAATTGTGACATTACTACCAATCCATGTGCCTTCACCTATTGTAACATTGTTGTATATAGTTGTAAATGGTTCAATAACAACATTCTTGGCGATTTTTGCGCCTGGATGTACGTATGCTAGAGGTTGGTTCATTTTTGTTTTTTTATTTAATTAAATATTAAAAAATGTGTTTACAATTTAAACTCAAAAATTACTTTAAGTTTAGGTGATTGCTCACTTCATTTTATATTATTTTACTTTAGTGATTTGCGCCATTAGTTCTGCTTCAGCACAAAGTTTTCCATTTGTATAAGCGTAACCTTGCATATGGCAAATACCACGTCTTATGGGTGTAATTAAAGAACATTTAAATATCAACGTATCACCAGGAACAACTTTTTGTTTAAACTTAACATTATCCATTTTCATAAAAAAGGTTAAGTAATTTTCTGGATCTGGCACTGTACTTAATACTAAAATACCACCTGTTTGCGCCATCGCTTCTACGATTAAAACTCCTGGCATAACTGGTGCTCCTGGGAAGTGTCCTTTAAAAAACTCCTCATTCATGGTCACGTTTTTTTGACCAATCACATGATTGTCTGATAATTCAAAAACTTTATCTAATAATAAAAATGGTTGCCTATGAGGTAGCATATCCATGATTTGATTTACATCCATGACTGGAGGTTGGTTCAAATCAATTTTTGGAACGTTATTACGTCTTTCATTTTTAATTAATTTGGACATTTTTTTGGCAAACTGTGTGTTTATATAATGTCCAGGTTTGTTAGCAATAACTTTTCCTCTAATTCTAGTTCCAATTAAAGCCAAATCACCAATAACATCTAATAATTTATGTCTTGCAGCTTCGTTGGGATAATGCAGTGTTAAATTATCTAATATGCCATTTGGTTTTACAGCAATAGAGTCTTTTTTAAAAGCGACTTTTAACTTTTCCATGGTCGATGGAGATAACTCTTTATCTACATAAACTATTGCATTATTTAAATCGCCACCTTTAATTAATCCATTTTCTAATAGCGATTCCAATTCATGTAAAAAACTAAATGTCCTTGAATCTGAAATATTAGTTTTAAAATCTGAAATATGATTTAAGGTCGCATTTTGAGTCCCTAAAACTTTAGTTCCAAAATCAACCATAGTTGTTACTTGGTATTCTTTGGCTGGCATCACCAATATTTCACTACCAGACTCTTCGTCTGTATAAGATATTACATCTGTAACCTCATACTCTTCTCTACAAGCCTCTTGTGTTTCAATTCCTGCTTCTTCTAAAGCTTCTACAAAAAACTTAGCAGAACCATCCATTATTGGTGGTTCTGTATCGTTCAATTCTATTATTGCATTATCAATATCTAAACCTACTAGTGCAGCTAAAACGTGCTCACAAGTTTGAATAGTAACGCCATTTTTCTCTAAACATGTTCCACGCTGTGTATTAGTTACGTAATTGGCATCTGCTTCAATAACAGGACTGCCTTCTAAATCTATTCTTTTAAACGCATATCCAGCATTTTCAGGAGCAGGTTTAAAGGTTAAGGTCACCTCTTTTCCTGTGTGTAAGCCAACGCCTTTTAGGGATACTTCCTTTTGGATTGTTTTTTGCTTTATGTCAGTACTAATTATTCCCATTGCCTTTTTTTTCTAATTCATTTATAGTTTTAACTAGTCTTGGAAGATTTTTAAAGTATACATAAGACTTATTATAATCTGCATATGACAATGCAGGTGAACCTTGTAAAACTTCGTTATCTTTTACATTACGACCTATTCCAGACTGTGCTTGGATCTTTACATTATTACCAATAGTTATATGTCCAACAATACCAACTTGCCCTCCAATTTGGCAGTTTTCACCAATTTTAGTTGATCCTGCTATACCTGTTTGAGCAGCAATAACAGTGTTTTTACCTATTTCAACATTATGTGCAATTTGTATTTGATTATCCAACTTCACACCTTGTCTTATAATTGTAGAACCCAACGTTGCACAATCAATGGTTGTTGCTGCACCAATATCTACAAAATCTTCTATAATAACATTTCCAATTTGTGGAACTTTACTGTATTCTCCATTTTCATTTGGTGCAAAACCAAAACCATCTGCACCAATAATTGCCCCAGAATTGATTACACAATGTTTACCAATATTACAGTCTGAATAAATTTTTGCGCCTGAATACAAAACTGTATTATCACCAATAACTACATTATCACCAATATAACTATTAGCAAAAATCTTGACATTGTCACCAATAGTCACATTATCTCCAATAACAGTAAACGCACCTACATAAATATCTTTACCAATTTTTGCAGATTGGGAAATTGAACTAGGTTGCTCGATTCCAAATTTATTTAATTTAACTTGATTGTAATATTCTAATAATTTTGAAAACGATTTATAAGCATCTTCAACCCTAATTAAAGTACAATTTACGCTTTGTTCTGGCACAAAATCTTTATCAACAATTGCAATAGTTGCTTTTGTTGTATATATATATGGTGTGTATTTTGGATTTGCCAAAAAGGTTAATGCACCTTTAACACCTTCTTCAATTTTGGATAGTTTAGAGACCTCTGCTTGAGGATTGCCTTCTACGACACCATCTAAAATACCAGCTATTTGTTCTGCTGTAAATTTCATTGTCAACAAAAATAGAAAAAATGTGCTAAAGTTGGTCTTTTGGATAACATATATAATATTTAGTCACAGGTTTTGACAACGCTTTAAGATTTAACTGGTCTGAAGCCTTAACAATATCTTCTACTTTTCCGTTTTTATATAAGATTTTTATATTTTGCTTTTTCTGAGAATACGCTTGATTACTAATTTGACCTGTAAACACAAAATAGCTTGCTTCTGCTTCGCTTATATTGTACTTGATTTGCAAGGCTTCAATATGACTTTTTAAACTCTCTTTTTTTAAAGGTTTCTTTTTAATTTTAATCTTTAAAAGGTTTCTATTAATAATCATTTCGCATAAATTACTCAATACAAAATCCTCATTATACTGCCAGCTTTTCATAGCAGAAACAATATCGTAATCGTCTAATTTTGAAAAGGTTTCAAGACAATCGTCATTAAAATTCTTTAATGCAATTTCGTTATTTAAAAAGAATGATAACGGTGGACTTGCGTTTAAAACAACGCCTTTTTTAGTCAATTCCTTGGCACGTTGCAATACACGAATTAGTAATTGCTCTGCCACCAAACTAGTTTTATGCAAATAGACTTGCCAATACATTAACCGTCTAGCGACTAAAAATTTTTCGACACTATAAATACCTTTATCTTCAATAACTAGCTCATCATTTGTAACATTAAGCATCGTTATTAAACGCTCGCTATTAATGTTTCCTTCTGCAACACCTGTATAAAAACTATCACGTTTTAAATAATCTGCACGATCCATATCTATTTGACTAGAAATAAGCTGTAACATAAATTTTCTATGATACTCTCCTTTAAATATTTGGATAGCAAGTGTTAAATCGTCGTTAAATTCTGTATTTAATTGTTGCATAAAAAGCAACGAAATTTCTTCATGAGAGACACCATTTACTATACTGTGTTCCATTGCATGGCTAAATGGTCCATGACCAATATCGTGTAATAAAATAGCAACACACAAGGCTTCTTCTTCTTTATCAGAAATCTCAACACCTTTAAAACGAAGGACTTGTATAGCTTTTTGCATTAAATGCATACAACCAATTGCATGATGAAAACGTGTATGATGTGCGCCTGGATAGACCAAATAAGACAATCCCATTTGAGAAATTCGTCTTAAGCGCTGGAAGTATTTATGCTCTATTAAATCAAAAATAGAAGAATTTGGTATTGTAATAAATCCGTAAATTGGATCGTTTAAGATTTTAAGTTTGTTACTTGGTTTCAAGCTAAAGCCTTTATTAATTAATACATACAAATATACATGAACAATATAAATATTCTTTGGGTTGACGACGAAATAGATTTACTGAAGCCACATATCCTGTTTTTAGAGAAAAAAAATTATCAGGTTACCACTTGTAATAGCGGAACTGAAGCTTTAGAAGTTTTAGATGAAAAGAAATTTGATATTGTTTTTTTAGACGAAAACATGCCTGGTTTGACTGGTTTGGAAACTTTAAATGAAATTAAAGAAAAACAAGACACGCTTCCTGTAGTGATGATTACTAAAAGTGAAGAGGAATATATCATGGAAGAAGCTATAGGTAATAAAATTGCCGACTACTTAATAAAACCTGTTAATCCTAATCAGATTTTACTCAGTTTAAAAAAGAATTTAGACCACTCTAGATTAGTGTCAGAAAAAACCACGTCTAATTACCAACAAGAATTTAGGAAAATTGCGATGGACATGGCTATGATAAATAGCTATGAAGAGTGGGTTGACTTGTATAAAAAATTAATTTATTGGGAAATTCAATTAGAAGATATTGAAGACCCAAGTATGTTTGAAATTTTAGAATCTCAGAAAAATGAAGCTAATATCCAATTTGGGAAATTTATTGATAAAGAATATCCAACTTGGTTTGAGCCCAATACAGATGCGCCAACGTTATCTCATACTTTATTTAGAGAAAAAATTGCTCCAGAATTAAGCAAAGAACAACCTACGTTATTAATTATTGTAGATAATTTACGCTACGACCAATGGAAAGCATTTGAACCATCAGTAATTAATCACTACAAAAAACAAAAAGAAGAAGCATTTTTTAGCATTTTACCTACTGCCACACAATACGCTAGAAATGCTATTTTCTCTGGTTTAATGCCAAGTGATATGGAAAAGTTACATCCAAATTATTGGAAAAACGATACTGATGAAGGTGGTAAAAATTTGCATGAAGCCGATTTTTTAGATGCGCAAATGAAACGCTTGGGATTAACAAATCTTAAACATGAATATTATAAAATCACTAACCTGTCGCAAGGTAAAAAGTTAGCAGATAATTTTAGAGGACTAAAAGACAATGACTTAACAGTAGTGGTTTATAATTTTGTAGATATGTTGTCGCACTCTAAAACAGAAATGGATGTTGTTAAAGAGTTAGCCTCTAATGACAAGGCCTACAGAAGCTTAACACAAAGTTGGTTTAAAAATTCGCCATTACTAGAAATGATACAACAAGCCCAACAGATGGGTTTTAAATTAATCATCACTACAGACCACGGAACTATTAATGTTAAGAACCCTTCAAAAGTTATTGGTGATAGAGATACCAGTTTAAATTTACGTTATAAAACAGGACGTAGTCTAAGTTATGAAGCTAAAGATGTATTAGCAGCTAAAGACCCTAAGACTATACACTTACCTTCTATCAATATGAATAGCTCGTTTATTTTTGCTAAAAGCGATTTGTTTTTTGCCTATCCTAATAACTACAACCATTATGTAAGTTACTACAGAAATACCTATCAACATGGTGGAGTATCCTTAGAAGAAATGATTATTCCGTTTGCTGTTTTAAGTCCTAAATAATTTATTTTTGCATAAAATGTTAAGCAGTGACCATTAATTATAATCTAGACGATGTAGAAGTAGTTGCCAAATCTATCTTAGAACAGGCAACTTCTAAAACTATTTTATTTGAAGGCGATATGGGTGTTGGTAAAACAACATTGATAAAAACTCTTGTAAAACTATTAGGTAGTAAAGATATTGTAAGTAGTCCAACGTTTTCTTTGGTTAATGAGTATGTAACTGACCATGATTCTATATATCATTTTGATTTATATCGCGTTGAAGAGGAAGACGAATTGTATGATTTTGGCATAGAAACTTACATATATGGCGACCATTATGCGTTTGTAGAATGGCCGAATATTTTAAAACCATTACTTCAAAATGCGTATTCTATCGTTGAAATAACTCTGTCAGAAAATACATCCAGAACACTAATTTTAAAGAATTTTGAATAAAAATTCTCTTTTTTCTTCCAATAAAAAGTGTATTTTTGACTAAATGCGGTTTTTACCACATTAAAAAATTAAAAAAATACGTTTTTTAACATAATTTTAACATTTAGCCACTCTTTGAATAGGGATTTTCTATACTTTAGAATCATTAATTAATTAAATCCCTAACATTATGAGAACTAAAAAGTATGTAATTGCATTAGCAATTTTTGGTGGTGTACTATTCACTGCACAAGCAACAAATCTGATTGATTTAAATGGACAACAAACAACTGAAGTCGACAAAAGAAAGGTCAAAGCACCAAGAACAAACTAAAAATAGTGATGTCGATTCAAAAAATAAGGAAATAGTTTTAGGTAGTGTAGTTGCTACTCTTATAGCTTTAACTCCTTTTCTATTTAATTTATACAAAAGTGTTCCAGATAGAAAAATCTGGAACACTTTTTTATTTACTTATGACAGTAAATATTATGAAAGCGCCTTAATAATGGTTTGGACTCTTTCAGGACAAGTTATACCTTTATTTTTGCTTTTAATTTGGTTCTTTACAAGTAGACATTGGTGGTATCACTCTCTTTTAATACCAATAGCAATGTATGTTTATCAAATAATAGAGACCTTAAATAGTGATTTATATTTCACAGATCGAAATTTAATTACCTATTTGCTTCCTATTATGATTATTGTTGTACCCTCTATTTACTTAGTTAGAGCGAGAATTTTTAATAGATTAAATACTATAGATAAGTCAACTCAAGAACTTGAAGACGAGTTAACATTCAAACCAAAAACACTTTGGGGAAAAATTAAGCAGTATTTTTAATAGTACATTTTTGCATTTTATTTTGTAATTTGTTTCTGTTTAAAAAACTAACTTAATTATGGCCAAATCGCTGACTCCTTTTTCTAAAGCACAATTATTACCTCAAGAAGAAACTTTAGAGATTTACAAACACAAAAGCGAGCTTTTTATAGGCATCCCAAAAGAGACAGCGTTTCAAGAAAAACGTGTGTGCTTAACACCAGATGCGGTTTCGGCTATTGTCAATAATGGTCATAAAGTATTAATAGAGTCAGAAGCTGGTAAAGGCGCTAACTTTAGTGACAGAGATTATAGCGAAGCTGGTGCAGAAGTCACCAAAGACACTGCAAAAGTCTACGCTTGTCCTATGATTTTAAAAGTAGAACCTCCTACTCTAGACGAATTACAATTAATAAATCCGCAGACCACACTTATTTCTGCGCTTCAAATAAAAACACAAACCAAAAAATACTTTGAAACTCTAGCGTCTAAACGCATCACAGCGTTAGCGTTTGAGTTTATTCGTGATGAAGATGGTGCGTATCCAGCTGTACGCGCATTAAGCGAAATTGCAGGAACTGCTTCTGTGTTAATTGCTTCAGAGTTATTAAGCAATTCTAGCAATGGTAATGGGTTGATGTTTGGTAATATTAGTGGTGTACCTCCTGTTGAGGTTGTTATACTTGGTGCTGGAACTGTTGGCGAATTTGCTGCTAGAAGTGCTGTAGGCTTAGGTGCTAATGTTAAAGTATTTGATAATTCTATTACTAAATTACGCTGTTTACAAGCTAATTTAGGTCGAACGTTATACACATCCACTATTCAACCCAAATACTTGAGTAAAGCCTTAAAACGATGTGATGTAGTTATTGGTGCAGTTAGAGGAAAAGATAGAGCTCCGATTATCGTATCAAAAACCATGGTGGAAAGCATGAAAAAAGGTGCAGTGATTATAGATGTTAGTATAGATATGGGAGGATGTTTTGAAACTAGTGATGTCACCTCACACAATAAACCAACTTATAATAAACACGGTGTGATCCATTATTGTGTACCTAACATTCCTGCACGCTATTCTAGGACTGCTTCCGCTTCTATTAGTAATATATTCACACCTTATTTACTTAAAATTGCAGATGATGGTGGTTTAGAACAATCCATTAGGTTTGATAAAGGGTTAAAAAATGGACTCTACTTTTATCATGGAATTTTAACTAGTCGAGCAGTTGGTGAATGGTTTGACCTAAAACATAGTGATATTAATCTTCTAATATTCTAAATTTGCAGTTCTAAAATTTACAAATGAAATTATTACACAGATTTGGATATTACTTAGGTGGATTTGCTATAGGACTTGTCATTTTAGCCTTATTTTTAAACGGAAGAGGTGTCTCTTGTGAATATAACTATGGTCCAGAAGGACGCGTGTTAAAAAGTATTAGAACCAAAACGCTTACATTTTCAGCAGAAAGTGAAGCATTAATCGCATCTAAAGCTATTGATACCGCTTCAATTAGCTATATACTTAAAGAAGGTGATGTTAATTTTTCTAAAAGCGAACCCAGAAAAGAACCGTGTGGAGTCTACTATATTACTGGAACAACAAAAGACCAACAAAATTTGTCTTTTTACGTCGAAAATTGTGACAGTATTGCCACTTTACAATCTATCCAAATTTTAAATTAAGCGTTTCTGCGCTTCATTTCTTTATTTAATAGGGTTAATTCTCTACCTGTTTGTCCTGCTACACTTGTGTTTTCTTCTGCACGTCGGATTAGATATGGAATCACCTCTTTAACAGGTCCAAACGGAATTAATTTTGCAGTATTATAACCATGTTGTGAGAGGTTAAAACTAATATGATCACTCATACCATATAACTGACCAAACCAAACTGTATTATCATTACTATCTATATTTTTATCACCCATAATGTCCATAGCTAAATACGAGCTAGCTTCGTTATGTGTTCCTACAAACACAGAAAAATCTTGTTTGTTATTTAAAATATATTTTAGGGCTTCGTTAAATGTATAATCGGTTTCTTCTTTTGTAGTACATATTGGAGACTTGTATCCTTTCTCTTCTGCTCGTTCTCTTTCCTTTTCCATATAAGCACCTCTTACTATTTTCATTCCACACATAAATCCTTTATCCTTAGCGCGTTGATGAATCCCTTTTAAATAATCTAATCGGTCCCATCTATAACACTGTAATGTGTTATAAACCGTCATACGGTTTGTATTGTAACGTTCCATCATGAGCTCAACCAGATTATCTGCTGCATCTTGCATCCAACTTTCTTCAGCATCAATAAGCACACGTAATTCTGCATCATAGGTTGCTTTACATATACTATCAAATCGATTAACAATACGTTGCCATTCTTGTTCTTCAGTTTGGGTTAGCGGTTTCTTTTCAGATACCTTTTGCCATAAAGCAAAACGCCCTAAAGCTGTAGGCTTCATAGCTACAATAGGGATTTCTTTATTAGCTTTTGCAAAAGCTACTAACTCTATTTTCTTTTTGGCTGCAGCATCAAAATCGACCTCACTCTCCTTGCCTTCAACAGAATAATCCATGATTGAGGATACACCCACTGCATTAAGTTTATGAATAACAGGAAGACACTCTTGCTCTGTTTCTCCGCCACAAAACTGATTAAATATGGTTTTTTTAATTAGGCCTTTTACAGGTAATCCTAAATTTAAAGATGTTCTAGTTAACCAAGATCCAATTTTTACTAACCATGGATTGGACATCATTTTAAAGAGGAAACGTGTTTTTTGAAGTTCTTTTTTAGATTTTAAAGCGAAAGCAATTTCGGTATTATCAAAAATTTTTTCTTGACTCATTTGATCACAAAATTATAATGACAAATATAAAGCTTCAATCGCATATTTATTTAAAAACTCCTTATTTTTACATTTCATTATGACTAAAAACATGACTTCAATTTCTACTCAGGATTATATCATTCATTTTAACCCAAATTGCTATTCTGCTTTAAATAATTACATTAAAAATAATACTATTTCTAATATTTTTATTTTGGTGGATTCCAATACGTCAACCCACTGTTTACCAGTATTGTTAAGTCAATTAGAAACTGAATTAACTATTGAAGTCATTGAGATTGAAGCAGGTGAGCAACATAAGACAATAGACACCTGTTTGGGTGTTTGGGAAACATTATCTGAGTTACGAGCAGACCGCAAAACATTATTGATTAATTTAGGCGGTGGAGTTGTAACGGATTTAGGCGGATTTGTGGCTTGTACCTACCAAAGAGGGATTCAATTTATAAACATTCCTACCACATTATTATCTATGGTGGACGCGTCTATTGGTGGTAAAAATGGTGTAGATTTAGGTTCTATAAAAAATCAAATTGGAATTATTAAAACTCCAAATATGGTGTTAGTGGATACCAACTACTTGTCGACATTGTCTGCAAGAGAAATGCGCTCTGGACTATCTGAAATGCTTAAACATGGGTTGATTTATGATGAGTCCTACTACAAAAAATTAACCGAATTATCTGATTTGACTATAGACGATTTAGATCAATTAATTTATGATTCTATACAAATTAAAAAAGCAATTGTAGAACAAGATCCAACAGAGCAAAATCTAAGAAAATCCTTAAATTTTGGTCACACGCTTGGTCACGCAATAGAGTCTTACTATTTAAATCATGACACTAAAGCCTTATTACATGGTGAAGCCATAGCGATTGGAATGATACTTGAAAGTTATTTATCTGCTGAACTTTTAGGTTTATCAATTGATACATTACAGCAAATCAAAACGAATACAATTAAAGTATTTGGTCAAACTAATATTCCTGAAACAGACTATGCAGCTATTATAGACTTAATGAAATTTGATAAGAAAAATGAAAAAGGAACCATTAATTTTGCACTAATAGAATCTATTGGAAAACCTAAGATAAATTGTGTTGCCTCCAATGCGTTGATAATCAATTCTTTTAAATTTTATAACGAATAACACTTTTGCTTTAAAAAAAATTGTAATTTTAGGTAATTGCTATGTTACAAGACTATTCTAACTAAATATTAATTTAAATAAATTGATATGAGAAGAGTAATTGTAGATTATAAAAAATTAACACCAGAGGTACTAAATTTACTTACCCAAAAGTATCCAGATGGTTATGGAGACAATGATATTATTGTTTTTGATAACCATAAAAATGAGACTATTGAAGCTGTAGAAATTAAAACTGACGATACTATTTATTTAGTAAAAGTTAGTAGTAAGCTACATTACACTATGACAAATTTTGATGCCAATGTAGAAGTAGAAACCAATAGTGAGGGTCACGTCGTTGTTGATTTTAACGACAAACCATTGAATGAGCAGTTAATTTTATCGGATGAGGAAGAATAATTACAAATAGCGTTGTTTGATAACATCTATATGATGTTTTTCATGACCTATTATTAAAAAGCCTAAAGCCCTAACAGAAACTTCTCCTGCACCAGCAATACCTTTATACATCAAACTTTGGTTAGTAAAACTTTTAAACATAGTTATGGTTGCTTGTCTTACTGCTTTATATTCATCCAATAAACTATCTATTGTTCTATCTTTTGCATTACTAAAATCTACAAAATCGTTTTCATTAAAGCCTGATAAAGCAGTTTTATCTTGCCTTGCAAAGCGTAATGCACGATAACAAAATATACGCTCAGTATCTATTAAATGATTAATAATTTCTTTTATGCTCCACTTACCCTCTGCATATCTAAAGTCTAATTTATCCTCTGGAATAGAATTAAAAAACTGGTAAGCCTTATTAAATTCAGAGTCTAAGCCTGGAAGTAACTCTATACCTTTTGCTTGATCTATGTAACTTTTAAAATACGGTAAAAATTCGCTTGGCTGTAAATCTGAAACTGTCATTTAAAAAAAAAAATTTAATTAAAGAAACAAAAAAAAACGCTTCAAATTTGAAGCGTTTTCATAATATTTAAATTTTTATTTGTCTATAAATCGTTGAAAATGCTATGCATCAAGCGTTTTTTATCATTAATACTTTCTTCTAGAGATATCATAGTTTCTGTTCTATACACACCTTCAATATCATCTAACATAAAAATTACATCCTTTGCATGCTCAGTATTTCTAGCTCGTATTTTACAAAACACATTAAATTTTCCAGTAGTTACATGTGCTACGGTAACGTAAGGAATTTCATTGATACGTTCTAGTACAAAAGCTGTTCTAGATGTATTTTGTAAAAAAACACCAACATAGGCTATAAAAGAATACCCTAGTTTTTTATAATCTAACGTTAAAGAAGACCCTTTAATAATGCCTGCATCTTCCATTTTCTTAACTCTAACGTGAACAGTACCAGCAGAAATTAATAATTTTTTTGCTATATCTGTAAACGGAACACGTGTGTTCTCAATTAACATATCCAGAATTTGGTGATCAATTTCGTCTAATTTAAACTTTGCCATTTTTATTATTTTATTATATAATAGACAAAATTAAAACATTTTTAATGAATATTATGCATTAATATTCGATATTTCTAAAGATTTAATGATAATTTCACATTATTTACAGTTACGAAATCGTTTGAGTAACCCACTTGAATTGGTTGATTTTTTGAAGTAAAAATCTCACTACCATTGGCATTTAACTCTTTATGCCCATAAAATTTAGACAAATCTTCAATAATCATAACTTCTGGTATAAATTTTACGTTTTTTTCAATTAGTTGTTCTTGATAATTGATGCCCACATCCAAAAATCTATCTCCAAATTGCCCATTTCTAATAATAACATCGTAAAATCGCTTACCATTTTCAGGTATTTTTAAATAATCTTGGTACTTTTCGCCTGTAATGTCATTTTTAGCTATGTACTGTATAGCTTCCAGCAATGCTTCAAACACAAACCCTCTAACCTGCTCTCTTATGTAGTCATTTTTATAATGTCCAGCTTCAAATAAAACAGTCGGTACTTGCAGAGCTTGAAATGTATCACCAACACAATTAGCATTAAAACTATCGTCATAACGTGCTGTTTGATTAGGTAAGCTATTTTGAAGCGCATTATTAATGTGCACTATAACTTCCATAGCTTTTTTTCTAGTTTCTGTAATATGTCTTTGCTTGTCTTCTGCAGGAGACAAAAAAGATAAAGTTGCAGTATGATTGGTATTACCAACACTGTACATAGTACGTTGGCCATGCAAATTAAAGCAAAAATCTGGTTTAAATTCTTCAAAATAAGATCGTAGCACCTTGCTTTCTGGCTGGCTTAAATCCTGAGCATCTCTATTTAAATCAACCAAATTAGCATTTAATCTAGTATAAACTTCTGCACCATCAGGATTAAGCATAGGAATAATTTTTATAGTACAAGCCTTTAAAATAGATTCAAATTGATTGTTTTTAAAGGTTTTTAATACATCAAAAATAGCTTTAGTGGTTGTAGACTCATTTCCATGCATTTGAGACCACATTAATATTTTTTTGTGTCCTAATCCAAATGTAATAGAATATATGTCTTGATTTAAAACAGATTGACCAATACAGTCAATATTAAATTTTGATGGCAAATTTTTAATTAAAGGATTGATATCTTCTAATCTAATATAACGACCAAAAAGAGCGTCTTCTTTATAGGTATTAAATAAGTATTTAATTGTTTTATGATTCATGGTGCCTCAATTCTGGTTTACAAATGTAACCAATTGATTATTTACAATTGTAAACTTAATAATTTACATTTGTAATTTACTTCTGTAAACATTCTAATCCATTTAGGCTATTATTACTGTAATCGTAATTAGTAAAAAGTAATAAATTATAAAATTAATATTTAATAATTTGTATTTCAGTGTTTTAAAAGTATTTATTTAAACTATTAATTTAATAAATAGCTTCTCATTATTTGTATAATAATTAATTTTTAACACAATATTTTACAAATGTAACATTATAAGTACGGCTTAATTGTTTACATTTGTACCACTATGATAAACAACGCAGATTTTTCTAAAAGACTTCAAAAAATCATTGATTATTACGGTGAAAGCGCGTCTTCTTTTGCCGAAAAAATTGGTGTACAGCGTTCTAGTATTTCTCATATTTTATCAGGACGAAACAAGCCCAGTTTAGAATTTGTTTTAAAAGTCCTCTCCTCTTTTCCCGAAGTAGAATTGTATTGGCTAATGAATGGAAAAGGTACATTTCCAAAATCTGAATCAAATTCTAAAACAGAAGACCAAGAATTAAAACAAGACGTTCAGAATCTGTTTTCTGATTCTGAAAAGAATAAAAATTCTAATATTAGTAGTTCTGACTTAAAAAAAAATATCTCAGATCCTGCAAATGGTAAAACAATTGATCGTATTGTTATTTTTTATACTGATGGAAGTTTTTCAAATTTTGAGAATTCGTAACTTACTACAGTAAAATTTTAAATACGAGAATTATAGAAAGGTCACCATTTTCAAAAATTTAAAATAACATTTCATTAATTTTGTATTAAATACACTTTAATGATGAAGCACTCTTTTTTATTTCTATCTTTTCTCATATTATTATCCAGTTGCTATAACGTAGAACGAGATTGTAGCGATTTTAAGACTGGATTGTTCTACAGTGAAGTAATTATTGACGAAAAGATATACACCTCAACTTTTGCCAGAACAGATAGTTTGCAAGTTGAGTTTTATGATGGAAAAGTAGATAGTACACACATAAGATGGATTAATGACTGTGAGGTTGTTTATAAAACTATCAACCCAAAAAATATGGCTGAGCGTAAAGATGTACACTTGAAAATATTGAAGACAACTGATTCCTCTTATACTTTTGAGTACTCATACGTTGGTGAAAATTTAAAGCAAAAAGGAATAGCTTACAAGAAAAAACAATAAACTATGATAGAATTTTTCACCTCAAGTGATGCCATTTTTGCATTATTAACTTTGACATTTCTTGAAATAATTTTAGGAATTGATAATATTGTTTTTATTTCTATAGCTGCTAACAAGCTGCCAGAGGAACAACGTGGAAAGGTGACTAATATAGGATTAATACTTGCAATGGTGCAACGTATAATTTTACTGTTTTTTGTGTCGTTTTTAGTTGGGTTATCAAAACCATTTCACATCATCGAGCTAGATTGGATGCACTTAGAATTAAGCTGGCAAGCTATAATACTGTTTTTTGGAGGCTTATTTTTAATTTATAAATCTACTTCAGAGATTAGAGAAAAAGTAGAAACTCCAAAACATGATGAAGATGAAGTTAAAGGAAAAGTTATTAAATCACTACAACAAGCCATTGTGCAAATTTTGATTATTGATTTTATATTTTCTATAGATTCTATTTTGACAGCAGTAGGAATGACAAATGGTCTATCAGACAATCATAATTACAATTTAGTATTAATGATTATAGCTGTAGTAATCTCTATTATAATCATGATTGTTTTTGCCAATAAAATTAGACGCTTTATAGATAACAATCCAAGTATTCAAATCTTAGGATTATCGTTTTTAATTTTGATAGGTTTTATGCTTATTACAGAAGCTGGTCACTTGTCACACACGACGTTCTTTGGTAAGACTGTAGGTGCTATTCCTAAAGGTTACTTATATTTTGCAATAGCATTCTCATTATTTGTAGAGTTTTTGAATCAGAAGGTTGCTAAAAAGAAATAAAAAAGTCTCAATTTATTGAGACTTTTATTAGTTAAAACATGGTAACTTGACCTTTATCGTCTAATCCAAAATCTGAATCGTCTTCATCTTTTTTCGGTAATGACTCATCACCATTTTTAACTTCTGTTGGATTATCAGAATCCTTAGTTACTGTGACTTCATCTACCACCTCAAGCTCTTCTGCAGGAGTTTCCTCTGGAGCTTCATAAGGAATTGGGTCTAAAAGATTAATCTGATTTACCTTATGCTTGGTTAATTGATTACCTAGAGCTGTTATCCCTTTAATAGCGATAAAGTCTTCTAAATTTATGGTTTCATTGTCACGTCTATCTTTTCCCCTTTCTTTAGTAAATTCGATATCTGCAACAGGCTTCCAGTCTGTAGAGACAATTTCTAATTGCGAATTTGGATGATCTGTAATAAAGGATTCTTCTTTATTTTCATTTTCAACGACAAAGCGCTTAACAAAATACTTTTCTTTTTCGCCATCAAAATAAATAGCAGAAATAGGTTTTTTTGGCACCCATTTTTCTAAAATAATCATATCATCATCAAAATGCAAAGTCACTTCTGGCGTGACTGTTTTGGCAACTCCTTTTTGATTGATTATCAACAGCTTATCTTCACCTCTAAATTCACCAATCAATTCTCCTCTACCATCAACATTAAGTCTCTGAACCGTATCATCAAACCATATTTTTCGAGGTTTTAAAGTTGAAATACCTTTTTCTTTTAATTCTACAGATTTAATAGCGTATTTAGTAACCACATTACCTTTGGACGCTCGACCTTTAATTAAGATATCTGCAAAATCTAAGTCCCATTTTAATTTTTTAATGCTTCCAACCTGACGCAAACTAATAGTCACAACTTCTGCTTCACCATTAGGATTTGCAGAGAAATACCATAGTTTAGACCCTTTATTTCCATTGGTCAAGTCGTATTCTTTATCTCTAGTAATAGAGGTTACAGCAAAACGCTTAACAAATGATGCACCTTTGGTTCCATCACGATAAATCATATTGTAGATGGTACGCTTGTCTTTCTTTTTAAAGACAGCAACATGAATAATATTTTTACCAATAAAGGTTTTGCTATCCACTTTAGTTACCATCATTTTACCGTCTGCAGTAAATGCAATAATATCATCTATATCACTACAATCGCATACATACTCGTCACGACGCAAGGATGTACCAATAAATCCTTCTTCTCTATTAACATATAATTTGGTATTGCGTATAACTACTTTGGTTGCATCAACGTCTCCAAATGTGCGAATTTCGGTTTTACGCTCTCTTCCTTTACCATACTCCTTTTTTAATCTAGTAAAGTAGGCTATGGCATAGTCTATTAGATTTGCTAAATGATGTTTTACTTCTGCTATTTGGTCTTCTAAAGCATCAATTTTTTGTTGTGCCTTATCGATATCAAACTTAGAAATACGCTTAATTCTAATTTCTGTTAAACGTGTAATATCTTCAACAGTAATAGCGCGTTTTAAATGTTTAATATGTGGTTGAAGTCCTTTGTCAATTGCATTAATGACACCTTCCCAAGTTTCTTCTTCCTCGATATCGCGATAGATTCTGTTTTCAATAAAAATACGTTCTAAACTTGCAAAATGCCACTGCTCTTCTAACTCGCCTAGCTTAATTTCTAACTCTTGTTTTAAAAGCTGGACCGTATTGTCTGTAGAGCGACGTAACATTTCTGTGACACCAATAAACAAGGGTTTATTATCTTCAATGACACAGCCTAATGGTGAAATAGAACTTTCACAACTTGTAAAAGCAAATAAGGCATCAATAGTTTTATCTGGAGATAAACCTGAAGGCAAATGAATTAGAATTTCTACCTCAGCAGCAGTATTATCTTCAATTTTTTTAATCTTTATTTTGCCTTTATCATTAGCTTTTAAAATTGAATCTATAAGCGAAGATGTAGTAGTCCCAAACGGAATTTCTGTAATGGCTAATGTATTTTTATCAACCTGAGAAATTTTAGCACGAACACGTACTTTTCCTCCGCGTAATCCATCATTATAATTAGAAAAATCTGCAACACCTCCTGTTGGAAAATCTGGTACAATCGTAAAACGTTTCCCTTGAAGATGCTTAATAGAAGCCTCAATTAATTCTATAAAGTTGTGTGGTAATATTTTAGTTGATAATCCTACAGCAATTCCTTCTCCTCCTTGTGCTAATAATAGTGGAAACATCACAGGAAGATTGACAGGCTCTTTGCGTCTACCATCATAAGAGGCTTGCCATTCTGTAATTTTAGGATTATAAACAACATCTAATCCAAATTTTGAAATCCTAGCTTCAATATAACGTGATGCAGCTGCACGATCTCCTGTTAGGATATTTCCCCAGTTTCCTTGGGTATCAATCAGTAAATCTTTCTGACCAATTTGTACCATTGCGTCTGCAATACTGGCATCACCATGCGGATGGTATTGCATTGTGTGACCTACAATATTGGCTACTTTATTGTACCGTCCATCATCCAAATCTTTCATGGAATGCATGATACGACGTTGTACAGGCTTAAAACCATCTTCTATTGCTGGTACAGCACGCTCTAAAATTACATAAGAAGCGTAATCTAAAAACCACTCTTTATACATACCAGTAATTCTGGTAATGGTTTCTTGTGGTTCTTGGTGTTCTATATTGTCGTTAGTTAGGTCGTCGTTGTCTTCTGTCATTTATTTTTCCTCCTCAATTAAATCTAATTCTACTTTTAGATTATCAATAATAAACTCTTGTCTGGTTGGTGTGTTTTTTCCCATGTAAAACGATAGTAATTCTTCAATGGACATATTATCGTCTAACATGACTGGATCCAATCTAATATCTTCACCTATAAAATGTACAAACTCGTCTGGACTAATTTCACCTAAACCCTTAAATCGTGTGATTTCTGGTTTTGGTTTTAATTTTTCTATTGCATTGATGCGCTCTTCTTCAGAATAGCAATAAATGGTTTCTTTTTTATTACGCACTCTAAACAATGGTGTTTGCAGTATATATAAATGTCCTTCTTTTATTACCTCAGGAAAAAACTGTAAAAAGAATGTGATTAATAATAACCGAATGTGCATCCCATCGACATCTGCATCTGTTGCTATAACTACGTTGTTGTAGCGTAAGTCCTCTAGAGATTCTTCTATGTTTAATGCAGCTTGTAGTAAATTGAATTCCTCATTCTCATACACTATCTTTTTAGTTAATCCATAACAGTTTAACGGTTTTCCTTTTAAACTGAAAACTGCTTGCGTATTGACATCTCTAGATTTGGTAATACTTCCGGAAGCCGAATCTCCCTCAGTAATAAATAATGTACTTTCTAAATTACGCTCGTTTTTAGTATCTCCAAAATGAATACGACAATCGCGTAGTTTTTTGTTGTGCAAACTTGCTTTTTTTGCTCTGTCCTTTGCCAGCTTACGGATTCCAGATAATTCTTTACGCTCACGTTCTGCTTGTAAAATTTTACGCTGAATTTTCTCTGCTGTATCTGGATTTTTATGAAGGTAATTATCTAAATGTGTTTTTAAAAAATCGGTGACATAAGTACGTACCGTTGGTAAGTCGCCACCCATGTCTGTAGATCCTAATTTGGTCTTTGTTTGACTTTCAAAAACAGGCTCCATTACTTTAATAGCTATAGCACTAACAACCGATTTACGTATATCTGATGCGTCATACTGCTTTCCAAAAAAGTCACGAATAGTTTTAACCAAACCTTCTCTAAACGCATTTAAGTGTGTACCACCTTGTGTGGTATTTTGACCGTTTACAAAACTGTTATATTCTTCGCTATACTGTGTTTTACTGTGTGTTATCGCGACTTCAATATCATCACCACGAAGGTGAATAATTGGATAGAGCAAATCGGATTCTGCAATCTTTTCTGCTAATAAATCTTTTAAACCATTTTCGCTATAGTACTTTTCTCCGTTAAAAACTATGGTTAAACCTGGATTTAAGTACACATAATTTTTAAGCATTTTAACCACATACTCGTTTCTGTACTTATAGTTTTTAAATATGACATCATCTGGAACAAAAGAGACTTTAGTTCCTTTACGTCTACTGGTTTCTTCTAAAAATTCTTGATCGACCAAGTTACCTTGCTCAAAATCTGCTGAAGCACTTTTACCATCTCTAGACGATTCAACTCTAAAATAAGAGGATAATGCATTTACTGCTTTGGTACCTACACCATTTAGACCTACAGACTTTTTGAAGGCTTTAGAGTCGTACTTACCACCAGTATTCATCTTGGACACGACATCTACAACTTTTCCTAACGGAATACCACGTCCATAATCACGTACAATCACCTTGCTACCTTGTATGGATATCTCAATGGTTTTACCTGCTCCCATGACATACTCGTCAATAGAGTTGTCTAGTACTTCTTTAAGTAGAATATATATACCGTCGTCTGGAGACGATCCATCTCCAAGCTTACCAATATACATTCCTGGACGCATTCTAATATGTTCTTTCCAGTCTAACGAGCGTATATTGTCTTCGGTATATTTTGTTTGTTCTGACATAAAATTTAGGTGCAATTTTGAGATAGGTTGCTAATATAATATAACGCTTTAAAAAATGAAACTGTGCGCTAATAAAGTAATTAACAATAAAAAGCCAATGTTGTTGAGAACATTGGCTTAAATCTATTTTTTAGTAAAATTTTAGTTTAGTAGTTACACATTAAATAAGAAATGCATAACATCTCCATCTTTAACTATGTAACCTTTACCTTCTACACGCATTTTTCCTGCTTCTTTTACTTTGGCTTCGCTTCCGTATTGTACATAGTCGTCGTAACTAATAACCTCTGCTCTAATAAATCCTTTTTCAAAATCCGTATGAATCACTCCTGCAGCTTGTGGACCTGTTGCGCCTATGTTAACTGTCCAAGCACGCACTTCTTTGACACCAGCAGTAAAATAGGTTTGCTGATTTAATAATTTATAAGCAGAGCGAATTAGTTTTGCAGAACCAGGCTCTTCTAATCCAATATCTTGTAAAAACATTTGACGCTCTTCGTAATCGTCTAATTCATTAATATCTGCTTCTGTACCTACTGCTAACACTAATACTTCAGCGTTTTCGTCTTTAACTTTGTCTTTAACTAAATCCACATATGCATTACCAGTTACAGCACTTCCTTCGTCTACATTACATACATACATGACAGGCTTGTCTGTGATAAATTGTAGTGGTTTAACGTAAGCTTTATAATCTTCTTCAGAAAATTCTAATGCTCTAATAGATAATCCAGCTTCTAAAGCGTCTTTTATTTTTAATAATACAGCCTCTTCTTTCTGTGCCTCTTTATCTCCAGTTTTGGCAGCTCTTTTTACTTTATCCAATTTTTTTTCGACTGTTTCAAGATCTTTAAGCTGCAATTCCATATCGATAGTTTCTTTATCTCTTATAGGATCTACATTACCATCAACGTGTACAATATTATCATTATCAAAACAACGTAAAACGTGAAGTATAGCATCTGTTTCTCTAATGTTTGCCAAAAACTGGTTACCTAAACCTTCTCCTTTACTGGCACCTTTTACTAATCCAGCAATATCAACAATCTCTACTGTAGCTGGTATTACACGCTCTGGATTAACTAAGCTTTCTAACTTTTCTAATCTTGGGTCTGGTACATTAACAACACCAATATTAGGCTCGATGGTACAAAATGGGAAGTTTGCACTTTGTGCTTTAGCGTTAGATAAACAATTGAATAAGGTTGATTTTCCTACGTTTGGTAATCCTACAATTCCTGCTTTCATAAATGTGTGTTATTTTGATTTCCGATATATCGAAATTCTAATCATTTTTTGCGATTGCAAATGTACATATTAATACAATAAAAAATCCCAAGTATAAACTTGAGATTTTAATTTAATTAGCGATTTTTATTATTTATCCATCAGGATGCATAAATTTTTGTTTCCCTAATAATGTTTCTTCACTTTCTACATAGTCTTCATCTGGCACACAACAATCTACAGGACATACTGCAGCACATTGTGGTTCTTCATGAAATCCAACACACTCCGTACATTTATCAGGAACAATGTAGTAAATTTCGTCACTTATTGGCTCTTGCGCTTCATCCGCATCAACTTCTTTACCGTTAGTCAAGACTAACTTTCCTTCTAGGCTTGTTCCATCCTTGTATCTCCAATCGTCAGCTCCTTCATAAATTGCTGTATTCGGACATTCAGGCTCACAAGCTCCACAGTTAATACATTCGTCTGTTATAATAATTGCCATAGCGTATTTTAAATCTTTTTGTTTACTTAACTTTGCTGTGCAAAAATAAAGCCAAAAAAGGTGTTATACAAATATTAATGAGCAACAAAGAGAACATAACAGAAGCTTTTATACAATTAGGTCGTTTTTTAAGTCAATTTTCCTCTCATGGCATAAAAAAAGATGAAACCATTCTGCACAACGACTTGTTTTTTGATGGCTTTAAGCATCAAATTAAAATTGCAAAAGAAAATAACGGTTGGTTTACCCAAGACAATATAATGTTTGCTTTGGAAGGTTGGAGCAACCAGTTAACAGAAGATAAGTTACACAATTGGCTCAAGCCTTACACATTAGAGCATGTTAAACCAAAAACAGTAGCTATTATAATGGCTGGGAATATTCCTTTAGTTGGATTTCATGATTTTTTGTGTGTATTAGTTTCTGGTCATAATGTACTTGTTAAACAATCCTCAAATGATAAGCATTTATTACCTTTTATTGCTAAATATTTAGAATATATAGCCCCAAGTATAAAGGGAAAAATAAAAATTACTGAAGATAAACTAGACAATTTTGATGCAGTTATTGCTACAGGAAGTAATAATACTGCACGATATTTTGAATATTATTTTAAAGACAAACCTTCAATAATTAGAAAAAACAGAAATTCGGTAGCCATTTTAAGAGGAAATGAAACCAAAGCAGAGTTAGATTTATTATCTGAAGACATTTTTAGATATTATGGATTGGGATGCAGAAACGTTAGTAAGTTGTTTGTTCCAAAAGATTATAATTTTGATGCTTTTTTCAAAGCAATGTACAAATGGAATGACATCATTCATGAAAACAAATACGCTAATAATTACGATTACAACAAAGCGGTGTATTTAATGAGTGAATTTGATATGCTAGAAAATGGCTTTTTAATGATTAAAGAAGATCAAAGTTACGCTTCACCAATTGCTACAGTATTTTACGAGTACTATCAGTCTAAAGAAGCATTAAAACAAAAAATTGAAACAGACCAAGACTTAATACAATGTGTAGTGGCAAATGGTTTTAGCGATTCAGAAATTGCTTTTGGAATGACACAAAAACCAGAGCTTGATGATTATGCAGATGGAATAGACACTATTAACTTTTTAATTAATTTAAAATAAAAAAAGAGCTTAAAATAATTTAAGCTCTTTTAATAACCGATATAATTAACTTACAGTTTGTTTAAAATATTTGTTGAAGTTATCGTACCAAATAATTTTGTGATATTAGAAATCATTAAATCATCAGATTGAATACTAGTTGAAGGTTTAATTCTTATTGCTTCCTTAAATGTAGCAGTATAAGATTTATCAATTTTTTTACCATCAATACTACCAGATATTTTAATTGGCAAATTACTACTAACACCTTTGTTTGCTATCTCTAATCCAGATATACCTTGCTGAAGGTTTAAAGAAACTGCCTTATTGGCTTTAACCAAAACATTATCAATTTCGACTTTTAAATAATCGTCTTTAACACCTAGTTTTCTGGTTATCTCTAAATTAAGTGTCTTATTAACAGGTGATTTAAAATCTATATGACAAGCATTAGTATTTAAATTATTGACCTTAAAAGTATTCTTCTCGTTATGTTTGATTGTTGAGTTGAACTTAATTTCTGTTAACCCACTTCTGACTAAATACTCAAGTTTTCCATTTTTACTTCCTTTTACCTCATGGATAAAGTTTCTGTTGTTATTTAGTTTAGTAATACTTTTTAAATGATCTTTTAAGCCTCTATTTAAAGTGCTACTTACAGAAGTATCATTTAAAATATGGTGCGCAGAACGATTACCCAATACTGATCTAGTATTAGTATTCATTGTCATTGTAGTGGTGTTTAAACCTCTAATAACTCTGCTACTTAATAACGTATTAATATCTAGTGCTGAAGGATTTACAACTTCAGAATTTACAGATGAAGAGACAAACTTTTCGTTTCTAATTAAGATTTGTCCTGGTTTAATATTAAGACCAGCATCAAATCCTGTAAATGATGCAAAAAACTCTTCAGGTTTTCTTCCAGACTTTAAAACTGCTTTAGCTCTGCTACCATTACCATCTAAATCTTTTCCGTTAGCATCTTTAATGGAAACAGTTTCAGCATCATCAGCCAGAATCAAAATTGTACCTGAAAGCAATAATAAAATAGCATCCCAAACAGGTGTACGCTGATCACCATCTAATATACAAAATGGCATATAATGTAAACGTCCACCAGACCAAGCTCCACCAGTATATCTACTACTACCATTATACACAAATGTGTTGTTGTCAGGATTAACATCTATGCATTTGGTATTATCACCAGGGAAGTTCGGATCCATCACTTTTATTTTCCATGGTTTACTACTTGTATCCCAAGCATAAGGCATAATACAGTGTGGTGCACCTGAAAAGTCATAATTCTGTGAGAGGCAAATTACAGGATTGTTTCCACCTCTAAACTTGTTTCTAGTTTCTGTAAATATATCTTTTGGATCGTGTGTGTTTCCTGTTACAAATTGTCCTAAAAACCACCAAATTGGTCCCGCTCCTACTTGAAACGTATGTTTTATATTAATCTCGTTTACAGATGTGTTATTCTTTTCTACTTGATTTAAAGGCTGATTAAGTAAGCTTCTGTTTTTTCTAGCATAAATAGCTTCTAGAGACATACCAAAACAGTTTCCACCACTAGCAATACCTTTAACTACCCATTTGTAAAATAGTGTACGTAAACCATCTAAAACATCCCACCACTCTGTCTCGCTATCAACATCTCTATAAGCAGCTGCATATTGATTTCTTGAGATTATAGCAGTTCTAAAGTTTCTGAATTTCCACCATTTTTCAATCTCTGTGAGGCTATTTATATTTACTTTAGGTCTAATAGACCATAGTAATGAGCTAATTCTTGAAAATGACTGATTAAACACCAAATTAGGCTGATTGTAACCCCAAGCATTTGCAGCATTAAGTATAGTTTGCTTATTCCCTAATTTGTCATCATCTCCTCCAAATGCACCATCTTTGTCTCTTATATCAATAAAAAAAGAATAGCTTTGATTGATTTTATTTGGGATAATTTCAACTGGAAATGTTAAATTAGGATTGATTATATTTCTTTCTGGATAATTTCCACTGTTTGGATGACGTTTATTATATAGTGTTGTGTTTCCTCTTTTTATTTTAACATAAAAGTATAAATCATTTTGTCCCATTCCAAATCCTTCATTTTCTCTAGAATGTATTCTTTGCACTCTAATTTTAAAAGGTAAAGCCACCTTGATTGTATTAAAACCACCAAACCATAAAATACTTCCTTTTTCAAAAGTGTTTATTTTACCTGAACGATGCGGAATATTAGATTCGTCAGAGGTTGGAAAACCAAGCTGACTACAAGGACCATTTAATTGATGATATTTTCTTCTAATATCTCCATGCACTTCAAAAGCACCTACACCACTTTTCCAGTAAATAGTACAATGCTCAAAAGATGAAGACTTACCAATTGTACGCCTTCCTTTTTTAACATCACTTTCGTTAGACGTAGGGAATCCAAACTTTCTGGGACCACCAAGTCTTAAGTATTTTGCCAATATAGCTCCATGGACTTCATGTGCTTTTCCTGCTCCATTTTTATAATACATTCTACATTTTTGAAACTCTTGCTCCTTACCTCCAGAAATAGCTTTAACTCTTTTTTTAGGAAATCCAAGTACTTTGGATCCTCCCAAATTTTCGTATTCAAGATAAATCTTATCTAAAACAGGGATTGCACCTGTCTGTCTTGACCAATAGATACCACCTTTACTAAAAATACTTTTTCTTCCACTGGTATTGGTTGCTTTAGATTCGTCAGTGACTAAAAAGCCTAAACTAGATTTATTGGTCATACTTTTAAACCTATTATAAATAGAGCCATGCATCTCAAATGCACTTCCTGCAGTTTCATGATACATGATAGCACATTTTTCATAAAAGGCAGTATAAGATCCTACAGCAGTATCGTACTTAATTTTTTTAAGCAATGCTCCAGTAGCTATCGTTTTTTTAATAATAGCATGCTTGTAGGTAATATACCATTCTGCATCTGCTCGTTTTTCGTCCAATAGACTTTCAAATTGAAGAGGTATTTTATTAAACCACTTTAAAGCTGCTAATGATCCATTTAATTGATTTCGATTACCGTCAACCCAAGTTCCTAAAAATAATTTTTTTGTTGCTTTAAGATCTATTTTTCCATTAGGCAAACCATGTACGCCAATCAAACTTTGATCTACAAATAACGCTAAAGTGTCAAAATCATAAGCTAAAGTTGCAGTATACCATTTATTAATAGATAACTCTTTTTTAAATTCCGAGCTAACTTGACACCAACCATGTTTAGTACTACCGATGCTTGCGTTTAAAATAAAGCGCCCAGATCTTGCAGCTTTATTTGCTGACATAGAAAATGGTAAGAAAGAAGACTCCATTATATTTTGTCTAGCTGTTACATTACCATTAATTTTAAATACTATTTGAATACAAAACTGTTTACTGTTTGGATTTAGTCCATTTAAATTGACAATTCCACCAGAGTTTTTAAGTTTTATAGCTTTAGGTAATTTACCAAATAAAGAGGTGCTAGGACCTTCTACTTCTTCGATATTTGTAAATGTTGCATTAAAGTTGCCAACATCACTTTGATTTACATTTGATGTAAATTTTAAGTCTAATAATAACTGTTCCATTGTTCTAGTTTTAAGATTAATAACTATTGTTTAATCTTAAAAAATCTAAAAGGTTAACATCTTTTAGATTATTGTTGGATTCCTTTTAACTTTTGTTAAAAACAAGGTGGATAAATTATCATATTATTAATCAATTTTAATACAATAATTAGCACCTTTGTATTTCTAAAAAATAATATCTGTGTAAACAGAGAACAAAATATGTAATCATGCAAAAACATAATTTTAGCGCAGGTCCTTGCGTTTTACCTCAAGAAGTTTTACAAAAAGCATCACAAGCCATACTTGATTTTGACAATGGATTATCTTTAATAGAAATCTCTCACAGAAGCAAGCCTTTTGTAGACGTCATGGAACAAGCCAGAGCTTTAGCATTAGAATTACTTGGTTTAGAAGGCAAAGGCTACAAAGCTTTATTTTTACAAGGTGGTGCTAGCACACAGTTTTTAATGGTTGCACAAAATCTATTAGAAAAAAGAGCAGCTTATTTAAATACTGGTACATGGAGTGACAAAGCTATTAAAGAAGCTAGAATTTTTGATGATATATTAGAAGTTGCCTCTTCAAAAGATGCAAATTTCAATTATATTCCAAAAGGCTACGAGATTCCTGAAGACCACGATTATTTTCACTGTACGTCAAACAATACCATTTTTGGAACACAAATGAAAAGTTTTCCAAATTCACCAATTCCAATGGTTTGTGATATGAGTAGTGATATTTTTTCTCGCACTTTAGATTTTACGAAATTTGATTTAATATACGCAGGAGCACAAAAAAATATGGGTCCAGCAGGTACTACTTTAGTAGTGGTTAAAGAGGATATTTTAGGTAAAGTATCACGAAAAATCCCTTCTATGTTAGACTATAAAGTGCATATTGATAAAAGTAGTATGTTTAATACACCTCCAGTTTTTGCAGTTTATACATCTATGTTAAACCTACAATGGCTAAAAGACTTAGGTGGAATTGCTGCAATCGAAAAAGAAAATGATAAAAAAGCACGATTAATGTATTCTGAAATTGATTTAAATCCTTTGTTTAAAGGTTTTGCCGCAAAAGAAGATAGATCAGATATGAATGCAACATTTACATTAGTAAACGAAGATTTAAAAGAAACTTTTGACACCATGTGGAAAGAAGCTGGAATTAATGGATTAAATGGACATAGAAGCGTTGGTGGTTACAGAGCTAGTATGTATAATGCATTATCATTAGATAGTGTTAAAGTACTTGTTGAAGTAATGAGTGAACTAGAAAGTAAAGCATAAATAGTATCAAGTGTATAGTAATAAGTAATTAGTCCCTTATTATTTAAAAAAATATAAATTAACTATAAGTTGAATTTAATTGTATTCAAAACTCTTAACTTTTAACTTTTAACTTTTAACAGTAATAATGAAAGTATTAGCAAACGATGGTGTATCACAAAGCGGAATAGACGCTTTAGAAGCTGCTGGCTTTGAAGTCAACACAACAACAGTTGCCCAAGAACAATTAATTAATTACATAAACGAAAAAAACATTACAGTTTTATTAGTAAGAAGCGCAACAACTGTAAGAAAAGATTTGATAGATGCTTGTCCAAGTTTAAAAATTATTGGACGTGGTGGTGTTGGTATGGATAATATAGATGTTGAATATGCAAGAGAAAAAGGCTTGCATGTTATTAATACTCCTGCAGCTTCATCACAATCTGTTGCAGAGCTTGTTTTTGCACACCTTTATGGTGGAGTAAGATTTTTACACGATGCCAACAGAGCTATGCCTTTAGATGGAGATACACAATTTAAAAAACTAAAGAAAAACTACGCTAAAGGTGTTGAATTAAGAGGAAAAACTCTTGGTATTATTGGCTTTGGACGTATTGGACAAGAAGTAGCTAAAATTGGTTTAGGCGTTGGTATGAAAGTGATAGCTGCTGATAAATTTATTGAAAAAGCAGATATTAGTGTGGACTTTTTTGATGGACAATCAGTAAAGTTTAACATAGCGACTCAGCCAATGGAAGATATCTTAAAACAATCAGATTTTGTCACTTTACACGTACCTGCTCAAAAAGATTATGTTATTGGTAAAGCAGAATTTGATTTAATGAAAAATGGTGCTGCCATTATTAACGCTGCAAGAGGTGGTGTTGTAAACGAAGTAGAACTAGTTAATGCACTAGAGAGCGGAAAATTAGCGTTTGCAGGCTTGGATACATTTCAGGATGAACCAACACCTGCTGTTCAATTATTAATGAATGGTAGAATATCATTAACACCACATATAGGTGCAGCTACAAATGAAGCACAAGACCGAATTGGGACAGAATTAGCAACTCAAATCAAAAAATTGCTTTTGGACGATAAAAACTAACCGTTTATAGATTAAATTAAGCAACTTAATTTTTTAAAAAGCTTCATCTAAGGATTGAAGCTTTTTTTTGTACCTTTCAAATCCATATAACTATAAATTTAAATTAACAAAAATGGCAGGAATATTAGATTTACTAAACTCTGATTTAGGAAAAACAATTATTAGTGGTGTTTCAGGATCTACTGGAACAGACCAAGACAGAACTGGAAGTGTATTAACTATGGCGTTACCAGTTTTAATGAAAGCTATGGAGCGTAACGCTTCAACACCAGAAGGTGCAGAAGGACTTTTAGGAGCTATTAAAGGTAAACACGATGGTAGTATTTTAGATAATTTAGGCGACCTATTTGGTGGAGGCGTAAATGAAGAAGTGGTTAATGATGGTGATAAAATCTTAGGACATGTCTTAGGCGGTAAAAGAGAAGGTGTACAACAAGTAATTGGTCAAAAATCTGGTTTAGATGCAGGATCTGTTGGAAACATTTTAAAAGTCGCTGCTCCTATTTTAATGGGTGTTTTAGGTAAACAAGCCAACCAAAACAATGTAAGCTCTACTAATGATTTAGGTGGATTACTTGGAGGTTTATTAGGTGGAAACCAAACTAAAAATGAACAAAGCTTCTTAGAAAAAATATTAGACGCAGATGGAGACGGAAGCGTTATTGATGATGTAGCTGGAATGGTACTTGGAGGATCAAAGAAAAAAGGAGGTCTAGCTGGATTATTAGGAGGTCTTTTTGGAAAGAGATAAACTCAATTTAACAATACCTTAAAAAGTCAAACTAACGTTTGGCTTTTTTTTATGACTATAAAATTAAATAATTTGTATTTTTATTTAAAAAGTAATGAGTATGAAAAATTTTATTTTAATAGCAATTATATTATTAATAGCATTAAGTTGTGGTACCAATAAAAATACTACAAATATGGAAAAACCACCTGTTCAAGTTGGTGATACCATAAGTATATCAAGCGATAAGACAGAATATGAAATACTTATCATAGAACCAGGTTTTAATGCTTGGTTAAATAGCATTGCACAGCCTAAGGGATATTATTCTCAAGAGTATTTAGAAAATAGAAATGTATTTTATGTCAACGAGTGGAACAGTCGTGTTAATCAAAGAAGACGCTACAACGCAGACTTATACGAATTACCTATTGATTATAGTCCAAATATAGATTATGGTTACGATGTTAATTATCAATTGTATAACTACTTTATTTACTTTCAAAATAGATATAAACAAAATCTTTTAGGTGGACGTGTACCTCCTAATTAAAGCCATTTCAATATCTTTGCAAAGTTAAAAATTGCAATGGAAAAATTTAAAAAGCGTTGGGATATCCAACACAATTGGCAACTTATATTCCCTGTTTTAGGAGTTATTGGTTTATTGTATTCTGGATTTAAATTAGCTAAGCTATTTACAACCAACAATCTAATTATTGTTTTATTAACAATTGCTATTGCATTTATACTATTAAAAGTCACTTTATTTTTATTTAAAAAATTAGAAACTAAATGGAAAGTGACTTATAAATGGGAAATGATTCGCATATTTATAGTCTTTGCGGTAACCGGAAGCTCTTCGCTATTTGTAGGAAGACCATTAATTAAATGGTTAGGAATTACTAAAGAAAACTTAAATATTACGCTTTATTGGATTTTATATGTTATTATTGGATTAGTTTTTTACCAGATACTATTAGTCTTTTTTGGTTGGCTTGCGGGACAACATAAATTCTTTTGGGAATTTGAAAAAAAAATGCTTCGTAGATTTGGTTTGGGAAAATTAGTAGATTAATTGAAAACACAACAAAACATAATCATTAAAATTCTTTCAGTAGTAGTCTTACTAGCTGTACTTTTTCCTTCTGCTGTAAAATTTGCTCATGTATTGGAACAGCACGAACATGAAGTGTGTATAGATAACTCTACCACACACATGCATGAAGTTGATTTTGATTGCGAATTTTATAAATTTAAACTTACTACACAATATTATTCTTTATTAGAGTCTGACGACTTAATTTTAGAAGACAATTACTCCAAAATTTGTAATACATCTTATAACTTTCGTTATAATCATCAGCAATTATCTTACTCACTTCGTGGTCCACCACAATTAGTTTAAAATAAGTCATTATTTAAACTAATTTTTTTACAATGAAATATTATATAATGGTCTTGTGCTGCTGTGTTTTCAGTTGGTCACAAGGTCAAGATTGCAATTCTACACTATCTGGAGAAGTGCTTGATTTTCATGATGGTACACCAATTATAAATGCTGTTATCTTCATAGAAAATCTTAATACATATACAACTACTGATGTTAATGGAACGTTTTCCATTAATGATCTATGCAATAATCAAATCGTGATTGAAGTGTCCCATTTGGCATGCGAAACCAAGAGTTTAGATGTTAATATTGATGGTGATACTTTTTTAAAAATTAATTTAGAACATCATATTGAAGAATTAAATGAAGTTAATGTCAAAGGTGCTTCTGGTGCTAAATTAACTAAAACATCTCAAGAAACGCTTCTAAAATCTGAAGCTATAGAACGCTACAGTTCACTTAGCTTAGGTGATGCTATTAAACAGATTAGTGGTGTGTCATCAATTAATACAGGTAATACCATAGTAAAACCTGTTATTAATGGCTTGCATAGTAGTAGGATTATTGTAATGACAAATGGTGTAAGACTTCAAGACCAAGAATGGGGAATTGAACATGCACCAAATGTAGATTTAAATACAGCAGGAAGTATTAGTGTTATTAAAGGCGCAAACGCTTTAGCTTATGGTGGAGATGCAATAGGTGGTGTTATTGTATTAAAACCATCTAAAATTAGTTTAAAAGATTCGCTTTACGGAAAAACTATAATTAGTGGTCAAACCAATGGTAGAGGTTATAATTTAAATACGTCACTAACCAAAACTTATAAAAAAGGTTGGTATATAGGTGCTCAAGCATCTACCAAACGTTTTGGAGATTTTGAAACACCAGATTATATATTAACCAATACAGGATTAGAGTCCAAAGGATTTTCAATTAATGGTGGTTTTAAAACCTTTGAAAAAGGATTTAATGTTTACTACAGTTATTTAGATAATAATATCGGCATTTTAAGAGCCTCTCATATTGGAAATATCGAAGATTTAGTGAATGCGATAAATAATCAACAACCATTGGTTATTGATGATTTTAGTTACGACATAAATGCACCAAAACAAGAAGTAACACATCAAGTTTTAAAAACAGAATTTTATAAACGCTTTAAAAGTTTTGGTCAATTAGACGTACAATACGATTATCAGAATAATCAACGTTTTGAGTATGATATACGTGTAGGAGACGATAGAGACAAGCCTGCTGTAGATTTAACCTTAAAAACACATACCTTAAAAACGAGTTTAAAATTAGATGCTAAAGACAATATTATATACAAATTTGGTGTCAATGCTGGTTATCAAAATAACTTTGCTAACCCAAGTACTGGTGTTAGACGTTTAATTCCAGATTATGATAGGTATGACTTAGGCGTATTTGCTATTTCTGATTTAAGAATAAACAACAATATCAATTTAGACTTTGGTATGCGTTATGATTTTGTGCAAATAGATGCCAAAAAATTCTACATAACTAGTCGTTGGAATGAACGTGGATATAATTCTGATTTTTCAGATATTATTATTGATGAAGTAGGCACACAATTACTTACAAATCCGGTTTTTAATTATCATAATCTATCTGCTTCTGTAGGTATATCTTATCAACTTAATGAGTTTAGCAGCTTTATGTTTAATTATGGTTTATCAAACAGAGCGCCTAACCCATCCGAATTATTTAGTGATGGTTTACATCACTCGGCAGCTAGGATAGAATTAGGTGATTTACGTTTAGAGCAAGAAACATCCAATCGTGTTTCTGGAACTTATAATTACAGCAACAAGGCAATTACATTAAATATTGAAGCCTTTTACAATCATATCAACGATTATATTTTTATAGAACCTACAGGAACAGAACAAACCATACGTGGTGCTTTTCCTGTATGGAGTTATAATCAAACCAATGCTGCACTATTTGGACTTGATATTTCTGCTAATTATAACTTTAATGACCAGTGGAATTTAAACAATAAGTCCGCTTTTATTAAAGGTAGAGATGTTAGTCAAAATCAAGCGTTAATAGATATGCCTTCATTTAAAACTGTAAATAGCATTGGGTACTCTAATAAAAAATGGTTAGACTTTAATGCAGAATTGCAAAGCGAGTTGGTTTTACGTCAAAACGATTATCCAAATAATAATTTTGAAGTCTTTATACCAACAACCCAAGAGATGGTATTGGTAGACGTTAGTACGCCTCCTCCAACCTATCACTTATTACATTTACAAGGTGATGTCACATTAGATTTATCTAAAAACACCAACTTAAATATTGGCCTGAATATGACTAATATTTTTAATACAAATTACCGAGAAAACCTGAATAGATTAAGATATTTTGCTGATGATCTAGGAAGAAATATCATGTTACAATTAAAATTAAATTATTAACAAAACACATTTATAATGAAAACTTTAAAACAATTATCACTTATACTTTTAACAGCAATCGTATTTACAGCATGCTCAAATGACGATGATGCAGTAAACCCAGAACCAGTTAACGAAGAAGAGGTTATTACAACACTAACAGCAACGTTAACACCTGTTGGTGGCGGAACCACTGTAACACTAAAAACACAAGATTTAGATGGTGATGGGCCAAATGCACCAGTTATTACTGTATCATCTCCATTAACCATTAGCACTGTTTATAATGCAAGCTTAGTATTAGAAAATGAAACAGAATCTCCTGCTGAGTTAATTAATGAAGAAATCGAAACAGAAGATGATGAACACCAATTTTTCTATCAAGCAACCAACGACATTGCGACGTTTACCTATCAAGATTTTGATGGTAACGGAAATCCATTAGGTTTAGAATTTACCTTAACCACTGCTGCTACAGCTGGTTCAGGGACTATTACAATTACCTTGCGTCATGAGCCAGTTAAGGATGCATCTGGTGTTAGCGATGGTGATATTACAAATGCAGGAGGAGAAACAGACATACAAGCTGTTTTCCCTGTAACATTACAGTAAACAAATACATATATTTTTTAAAATCCCTTTAATTGATTTTAAAGGGATTTTTTTTGTTACACAAGCAAATCTGAACTTGACTTTTCTATATTTTTAAGCTAACTTCGAACAAATACTAACTGCTGATAAAAACATTAAAAAGATGTCTTATCAGCTTTTAGTTATAGCGCATTTAGAACAAAATACATTTATGAAACAAATTTCATTATTATTTCTATTACCTATCCTTTTCATTTCCTGTAAGGATAAAAACAGACAAACAGCAGAAACCAAACTACAGCCAACTACTGAATTAAATAAGAAAATAGATGAATACTTTTCCGCTCTTTCAAATATTGGAAAATTCAATGGAGTTATTTATGCCTTAAAGGATGATATCGAAATCATTCATAAAGCTTACAACTTAAATACGAATGAAAGAAGTACAACTTATGTGAACATAGAAAGTCAATTTGATATTCATTCCGTTTCCAAATTAATGGCTCATTACTTGATTGAAAAATTTGAACTTGAAGGAAAACTTAAAAAAAGTGATTCAATCACGAAGTTCATTCCAGATTTTCCAAAGGGCGACAAAATAAACTTAGAAATGTTGCTCAACCACACATCAGGACTTCCAAGAGGGTTTGAAAATATAGAAGGAGATGCAATCAAATTAGCACCTGATGAAATAATTGAGTATGCAAAAAAACAAAATTTACTTTTCGAGCCTGGAACAGATAAACAATATTCAAATGTTGCGTACGAAATCATCTATTTGCTTATTGAAGACATTTCAAATAAGACATTTGCTCAATGTCTATCTGATGAAGTATTCCAACCATTAGGTATGAATAGATCAGGAGCACATTTTTATCTAAAAAATAAAAATCTAAAAAACTTAGCTAAAAATCACGAAAAAGACGATTCAGAAATTGTTAGAGTGGACAATATATTACCTGATGAACTAAAAACAGCAAGAATATTTTCAACTGCTTCAGACTTAAACAAGTTTTTGAATTATATAAAAACCGAACCCTATGCATCACTATTAAAAAATAAACAGAGTATAATAGAGAAAAGCGGAGGTTCTGACGGTATAAGAGTCGAAATCTACACTAACCTTGAGCATAATTACAATTTCATCTTTTTAGCAAACTATGAAGAAGTTCCATTTCAAAAAACGGTAGAAGACTTTGCAAATATTTTAGAGAACAAACCTTATGAACTACCTAAAGAACTGAATAGACAATCTATCGAATTATCTAATGAAATACTAAATGAATATGTTGGAGTTTATTCATTCGCTGATATGGGAAATTTAGAATTGACCTTTAAAATAGAAAACAATAATTTGGTTGTTTTTCAAGATGGAGAGCAAATAGCTACATTAAAAGCTGAATCAAAAAACACTTTTTTTGACGACCCGAAGGATCCAGAATCGTTTGAATTTATTGACAATATAGATGGTAGCTTCAGCGTGTTAATGGGTTGGAAAGGTGTAAAATTAAAAGGGATAAAGAAATAACGCACTACAACACGGTGTATAAGTAATAGCGATTTAAGAGATTAAAGGAAAGACAAGTATAAAACAAAGGTCAATGCAAAACCGAAAGGTTTGTGAGTAGAATTTCATTACTACTAATGCATTAGACCATAAGTATCTATTCGAAACCACTAAAAATTTAACTATTAAAATCAATCACCATTTAAAAGCATTATTGTGTTAATATTATGATAAACACTATTATTTTGTTTAACTTTTATTTATTTTTGATAAACAAAGTTTAAACAAATATAGTTATGAAATTCTCTTTTATTAAAATTAGTGCACTATTTCTATCGTTACTATTTACTATTTCAAATACTGAAACTATAAATTCAACCGAAGATTTTCAGGGTAAAGCCTATTATATATCTAAATCTTCCATGGACTTAGGACGTTGGGGAGCACGTATGAGCGAGGCTCAGAAAAAACAAATCAAAGCGCGTTTAAAAAACAGACTAGAAAAAACATATATACTTACTTTTAACAAAGAAGAAGCAACTTTTAAAGAAGAAGATAAAATTGACGCACTATCTGGTGCTACGGACTCTTGGGGAAAAGCATTTACTGCTGGTGAACAATACAGAAACATAAAAAACAAAACACTAATCCAACAACAAGATTTTTACGGGAAAGTCTTTTTAGTAAAAGACTCGTTAATGACTATACAATGGAAAATGAGTGGCGAAAGTAAAACAATAGGACAATATAATTGTTTTAAAGCGACTGCACTAATCCCAACATCAGACTTAAATTGGTATAATTTTTCGTGGAGCGAATTAAGAAACAATGAATCTAAAGAAGACGATGAAAATACTGAAACTAGTATAGAAATGACCCAAATTGAAGCATGGTACTCTCCACAAATACCTGTAAGCTTAGGACCTTTAGAATATTGGGGACTTCCAGGATTAATTTTAGAAGTTAGTGATGGTAAAACCACCATGTTGTGTTCTAAAATAATTATGAATCCAGGCGAAAAAGAAAAAATAGAAGCTCCTAAAAAAGGAAAAGAAGTTATAAAAACAGAATACAAAGAGATTATAACTAATAAGATGATTGAAATGAGAAACAATAGAGGTCGTCGTAGAGGTTAAAATGAAAAAAGAAAAATTTAGATTTTAAAAAGAGGACAACAGTCCTCTTTTTATTTATTTTTGCTCAAATAACACACACATTGTTTTTATTATAATCTGGTATATTCCGCAACACATTTTACGTATGACTATTCATGTCAAAATTACCCAAAGCGCATAAATTTATTGATCTTTCAGATTACGGAAGACCTATAGCAAAACTTATAGCCAACAGTTTAAAAAACACGCGCTTCACTCCTGTCCATGTAACTTTAGTCTTTATTTTATCTGGCTTAATAGCAGTATGGTGCATAATTACAGAACAATTTTGGGCTGCAGCACTATTTTTGATTTTAAAATCTGTTTTGGATGCTGCAGATGGCGAATTGGCAAGAGTAAAAAACACACCGTCTTATACTGGACGCTACTTAGACTCGGTTGCAGACATATTACTAAATGCTATAATTTTTACAGCACTTTGGCACATTAGTAACGCATCAATTTGGATGACCATTTTAGCTTTTTTAGGACTTCAGCTTCAAGGGACGTTATACAATTACTATTATGTAATTTTAAGAAATAAATTTGATGGTGATACCACTAGTCGCATTTTTGAAAACAAAATGCCAACAGCGCTTAAGGGAGAGAAACAAAAACACGTCAATATTCTGTTTAAATTATATAAACTACTTTATGGTATTTTTGATAAAGCTATATATGTCCTAGATCCACGTGCTGCTTATGGAAAAATTTTTCCTAATTGGTTTATGACAGCTGTATCTACTTTTGGCTTAGGGTTTCAATTACTACTAATTGCAGTATTGTTAGTCGTTGGACTTAAAGAATATATTATTCCGTTTTTTACAATATACTCTGTAATGATTTTCATCTTTATAGCCATTAGAAAAGGGTTATAAGTAAAAAGCATTTCTTTACAGAAATGCTTATAATCTATTGGGTATATAACGGTTTATTTAACTTCGATAGTTTTTTCTTTTGAAGTATTACTTAAAACATAGATGTAAAACCACATTACGGTAAAGGATGGTATCACATCTAAACCAGGCAATGCTTCTTCTATAAAAGTAAATATAGCTGCGATTTTTCCTGTACGTCCTTTATATAATTTGGTCATTAACCAAGCAGATGCTGGAGCCCATACTATATCAGCAAATTCTCCAATTCCTGGAATAATAAAAGAGACGTATCCTAGAGCGTCAAAAAGTAATCCTAAAAATAGCTTAGCGTATTTATTTGTATTGTTTAAATTCATTTAATTAATTTATAATCTATGAATGATAAAGCAAATAGCATTCCAAAAAACCTAACTTAATTTAGAGTTAATTAGATTTAAAAATTCGGTACGCGTTTCTATGTTTTCAAAAGCTCCTCTAAATCCAGAGGTCGTAGTTACCGAGTTTTGTTTTTGCACACCACGCATTTGCATACACATATGACTAGCCTCTAAAACGACAGCTACACCTTCTGGTTTTAAAGTATCATTAATACAATCTAATATTTGATGTGTTAAACGCTCCTGGACTTGTAAACGTCTAGAAAATACATCGACAATTCTAGGTAACTTACTTAAACCTACTATGTGTCCATTTGGAATATATGCAATATGGGCTTTACCAAAAAATGGTAAAATATGATGCTCACAAAGCGAATAAAACTCGATATCTTTTACAATTACCATATCGTTGTAATCTTCAGCAAACATGGCACCTTTAAGTATTTTGGCAGCATCTTGTGCATAGCCTTGTGTTAAAAATTGCATGGCTTTTGCAGCACGTTCTGGAGTTTTTAATAAACCTTCACGATTACTATCTTCGCCTAAATCTTCAATAATACTTTTATAACGGTCTGTAACATCATCTGTAACTTTAATGTTATACTCTTCAAACTTTTTATATGGCATCTTTTGATGTGTTTTCTTTTAATTTATTACCGTAATACGTCTTTATTTTATTGATTTTTGGATCAATAACAAATTGACAATAAGAGGCTTCTCTGTTTCTGTCATAATAAGACTGATGGTCATCCTCAGCTACGTAAAAAGGACCTAATTCTGTTACTTCTGTAACGATTGGACTATCAAAGACCTTTTCTTTTTCTAATAATCTAATAAACGCTTCAGCTTGTTGTTTTTGAGATTCAGAATTATAAAAAATAGCCGATCGATATTGCGTACCAACGTCATGACCTTGTCTGTTTAATGTTGTTGGGTCGTGTGTTGCAAAAAAGATTTCTAACAATTCGGTATAACTCACTTTATCATCATCAAAAAATATTTGGATACCTTCTGCATGACCTGTTCTACCTGTGCAAATTTCTCTATACGCTGGATTTTTAATTTGTCCACCTGTGTAACCAGAAACCACACGCTCTACACCATCAATTCTTAAAAACACTGCTTCGGTACACCAAAAACAACCTCCAGCAAATGTAGCAATTTGTAAATTTTTATTTTCCATATTGTAAAAATAACTAATTCTGTTTAGGATATGTAAGTAATGAGGTGAACAAAATGGAGATTTAACGTTTAATTATGAGTTTATTTTAGCATCAAATTTAGTTTTGTAATATCATACTGTAACAAAGTAAAAAAAACAAAGTCTTTAAACAGTAACCATCAATCAAAAAAACCAAATGAAAACTTATCTAGTTTTATTCTTCGCTTTAGTTATTTCTTTTCAAATAAAAGCACAAGACAAAAAAACATATCAAATAGAACGTACGGATTCGCCTCCAAAAATTGATGGCGTTCTAGACGATAAAGCTTGGATTGATGCGCAAGTGGCTACAGACTTTACCGAGTTTAGACCTGATGTTGGTGATACTGCAGCAGAACATAAAAAAACAAAGGTTAGAATGACATATGATGATTCTGGTATTTACGTAGCAGCATATTGTTATGATGATCCTGAAGATATCATGCGTCAATTTACACAACGTGATAATTTTGGGCAATCCGATTTTTTTGCAGTTATTTTTAATCCAAATAATGACGCACAAAACAATACAGAATTTTTTGTATTTAGTTCTGGCACACAAGCAGATGCTGTGGAAAGCCCTAATATTGGTGAAGATTTTGGGTGGAATGCAGTTTGGGAAAGCAGCGTTAACATTGTTGATGACGGATGGATTGTCGAGATTAAAATCCCGTATCGTTCCCTTCGTTTTACACAACAAGAGGATCCAACTTGGGGCATTCAATTTCATAGACATTACAGAAAAACGCGCGAGCAAATGACATGGAATGCTATTGATGTGACCAAGGGTAACATTGGATTATATAATGCAGAATTAAAAGGCATAAAAAACATAACACCTCCAACCAGATTAAGCTTTTTTCCATATGCTTCAGGATTAGTCAGTACGTTTGATGGTGAAACAGATACCGATTTAGCAGCAGGTTTAGATATTAAATATGGTATTACTGAAAACATTACGTTGGATGCGACTTTAATACCTGATTTTAGTCAAGCTGGTTTTGATAATGTCGAATTAAATCTAGGTCCTTTTGAACAACAATTTGCTGAACAACGACAGTTTTTTACTGAAGGTGTTGATTTGTTTAGTAAAGGAAATCTATTCTACTCAAGACGTATTGGTGATAGACCATCTGGACGTGTTAACTTAAATAGTAACGAGTCTATTGAAGAGTTTCCAGAGAAAGTACAACTACTTAATGCTGTAAAAGTATCTGGTCGTACTAAAAAAGGATTAGGGATTGGTTTTTTTAATGCCATTACAGATAAAACAGAAGTAGCCATTACTAATAATGACACTGGAGAAAGACGTAAACAAGTTGTAGAACCTTTGGCTAACTATAACATTATGGTTTTAGACCAACAGTTTAACAAAAACTCGTCAGTAACACTAATAAACACAAATGTTACAAGAAATGGAGATTTTAGAGATGCCAATGTTACAGGATTATTATTGGATGTACTAAATAAAAAAAATACATATGGTGCAATTGGTCAAGTAAAAATGAGCACGTTTAACGACGTCCCTAACAAAGAAAATGGATATAATGCCTTTTTTAGAGTTGGAAAAGCAAGTGGTAAATTTAGATACAGTGTAGACTATAGTTATGCAGATGAAAATTATGATATTAACGATTTAGGTATCTTATTTAGAAACAACTACAGCAATTTTGGTGCGGATGTTAGCTACCGTATTTTTGAGCCTAGTAAGCTCTTTAACCAAATGTACATTGGTAGTTGGATAAACTATAGACAATTAGCTAACCCTAATACATATACTGGTGGAAATGTTGGATTTAATTTTAATGCACAAAGTAAAAAGTTACACAATTTTGGTATAAATGCAAATTGGAACTACGGAAAGCAGTATGATTATTTTGAACCTAGAAACGGATTTGATAGCTTTTTTATAACTGAAGATTATGCACAATCTAATATATGGATGTCTAGTAATTATAACTTATTTTTTGCATTAGATGCTAATTTTGGATATGGTCAGTTTTTAGACGACGATAGAAAAAACTTTAACAACTGGTGGTTTGGATTAAATCCAAGATTTAAATTCAATGAAAATTTCTTGTTAGTATTAGGATTTGATTATGATAATTACTCGGCAGACAGAGGTTATGTCAATGGACAAGATATTGATGATAGAATCATTTTTGGACAACGTGATCGTATAGATATAGAAGCAAGCATTTCTGGAAGTTATAACTTTAATCCATTTAATGCATTAACCTTAAGTTTTAGAAACTACTTAAGTACAGTAACTTACGATGACAACCTGTATGTTTTACAAGACAATGGTTACTTAAGAGAATCTGAAATTTATACAAAAAGCACAGTAAATGGTGACCCAAATTTTGATCCAGATATCAATTTTAATACATGGAATTTAGATTTAAGTTACACGTGGCAATTTGCACCTGGAAGTCAATTAACTGCTTTATACAGAAATCAAATTTTTAATTTTTCTAATAACTCTGAAGCTGGATTTTTCGACAGTATGGACGATTTGTTTAAGCAAGAACAACGCAATACGTTTTCTTTAAGGTTAGTATACTTTATAGATTACAACGATTTAAAAAATGTCCTAAAAAAGAAAACCTCATAAATTGTTATTAATAGCTTAAAGTAGTAATTTCATAGCTTTAAAATCAATCTATGATTCAAGCAAAAAATATTCATAAATATTATGGCGATTTACATGTTTTAAAAGGTGTAGATGTTCATATCAAAAAAGGTGAAATAGTATCTATTGTAGGCGCCTCTGGTGCAGGAAAAACAACTTTACTTCAAATATTAGGAACCTTAGATTTTATTGAAAATAAAACCGAAAGTCAGTTAATTATAAACGGTACTCCAGTTACAAGTTTAACCGAAAAGCAATTAGCACAATTTAGAAATACGCATATCGGATTTATATTTCAGTTTCACCAATTACTACCAGAATTTACAGCTTTGGAGAATGTGTGCATTCCTGCTTTTATCAAAGGGACTTCTAAAACTGAAGCCGAAACACGAGCAAAAGAACTATTAGACTTTTTAGGCTTATCGCAGAGATACAACCACAAACCTAGCGAGTTATCTGGTGGTGAGCAGCAACGCGTTGCTGTAGCACGTGCTTTAGTTAATAATCCAGAATTAATTTTTGCAGATGAACCTTCTGGAAATCTAGATAGCGAAAGTGCAGAAAACCTACACAACCTATTCTTTAAATTGCGTGATCAATTTGGACAAACCTTTGTTATTGTAACGCACAATGAAGAATTAGCTAATCTTGCTGACCTAAAATTAACAATGATAGATGGTAAAATAGTGTAACACATGAAAGCATTATTTTATTCCATCTTAGATTACGTTAAAAATCCACGTTTAAAACAATTAAAACACACAACTGTACAGCAAAAATTAAGTATTGTTTTTGCTTGTATTCCCATTTGCATTGGCTTAGGTCTTAGTTTTGGACTACTAATAAGTATTATGGAAGTTTTGGGCGTTTATAATTCTGACTCACACGCTATAAACAAATTAATGGAGGAGGAATCTCCAGTCTACATTTTACTAACAGCAGTAATACTAGCTCCTATTATAGAAGAATTTATTTTTAGAGGACCATTAACCCTTTTTAGTAAGAAGTACTTTAAACTAGGATTTTACGTTTTAGCTATAGTATTTGGGTATGTGCATCTTTTTAATTTTGAAATTACAACTAAAATACTTGTATTATCTCCATTATTTGTAGCGCCTCAAATTATAATAGGCTTGGTTTTTGGGTATGTTCGCGTCCGATTAGGATTAGTGTATTCTATATTATTACATGGATGTTATAATGGTGTATTAATGATTCCAGCGGTTTTATTTATGGAACAAGCTTTAAAATAATGACTAAAAAAGACCTTAAAGATTTTCTAGACCAAAAGGTAATACTTTACAACACACCAAAGTTTATTGATAGTGATCCTATTCAAATTCCACATTTATACACTAAAAAGGAAGATATAGAAATTGCAGGTTTTTTAAGTGCTACTATTGCTTGGGGAAACCGAAAAAGCATTATCAATAATGCACATAAAATGATGCAATTATTAGACAATAGTCCTTACGACTTTGTAATGCATCATCAAGAGTCTGACTTAGAAAAATTAGAATCTTTTGTACATCGTACCTTTAACGGTATAGATTTTATAACTTTTATAAAAGGATTACAGCACATTTATTCTAACCATGACGGTTTAGAAGCTGTATTTGCTAAACACGCGCAAAAGGATAGCTTACAAGCGTCTATTCATTATTTTAAATCTATTTTTTTTCAGATAGACCATTTACAACGTACACAAAAACACATTAGTGATCCCTTAAAAAATAGTGCTGCTAAACGTATTAATATGTTTTTACGTTGGATGGTTAGACCCAATAACACTAATGTGGACTTAGGTATTTGGACTAGCCTCTCTCCTGCTCAACTCTCATGTCCTTTAGATGTGCATTCTGGAAATGTCGCTAGAAAATTAGGACTTCTTAAGCGTAAACAAAACGATGGAAAAGCATTAGCAGAATTAGACCAATCATTAAGACAATTAGACCCAAATGATCCAGTTAAATATGACTTTGCGTTGTTTGGATTAGGTGTTTTTGAAAAGTTTTAACGAAATATAACTAATTATCAGTATTTTCGTTTGTGTGTACAACGTAAATGAAGCTTACTAAATGATCAAGCCTGAATTCCCTAAGAACGAGCATGAGCGTATCTCATGCGTTAAAGAATATAAATTACTTGACACACTTCCAGAGAGTGATTTTGATAATATTACTAGCTTAGTCGCTACCATTTGTAATGTTCCGATCTCATTAATTACTTTATTAGATACAGAACGTAATTTTTTAAAGTCACATCATGGTGTAGACATACAAGAATCACCAAGAGATATTTCATTTTGTGGACATGCCATTTTACAGGATGATGATATTTTTATTGTTGAAGATTCTAGAAAAGACAAGCGATTCCATGACAACCCTTTGGTAGAAGGTTTTAAAGCCATTTTTTATGCTGGTGTACCTTTAAGAAATGAAGAAGGATTAGCTTTAGGCACTTTGTGTATTTACGATCACGAACCTAGACAACTTACCGATTTACAAAAAAAAGCATTAGTAACTATTGCAAAACAAGTTATGAATTTGTTTGATTTAAGACTGAATAACAGGTTATTAGATGAAACTAAACAAGAATTAACAGATAGAAATACTGAGCTTAATAAGTTTGCTAGTCATGTCTCGCATGATTTGAAATCGCCTTTAGCCAATATTATTTCGTTAACCAATTTTTTAAAAGAAGAAGAAGGAAATAGTTTTACTGAAGAATCTGTTGAATACATTAATTTTATTGAAGAATCTGCCGAATCTTTGAAAAATTACATAGACGGAATCTTAATTCATTATAAGGCTAATGAACTTTTAAATGCAGATAAAGAAAACATAAGTATTCAAAAATTATTTGAAGATGTGCAACGTATACATTTGTTAGATACTGAGCATTTACAGATTGAAAATGTACAACATAATGCATTTATAAACAAAGCTGCAGCCACACAAGTATTGTTAAACTTAGTAGATAACGCTTTAAAATATAATAATAAACCTAGTCCTAAAGTTATTTTAGCTTTTTCAGAAAATGCGGATTATTACCTATTTAAGGTTACAGATAATGGTAATGGTATTGCTAAAGAGCAGCAAAACGAGGTGTTTAAATTATTTAACAACAATAATCAAATAGACGCTAAGGGTAATAAAGGAACAGGTATTGGGTTATTTACCGTAAAAAGTTTAGTGAAAAAACTTGGAGGTACTATTTCATTAAAATCTGAAATTGGTAAAGGCAGCACGTTTCAATTTACCATAGCAAAATAAAAAAAGCCTAATCTTTCAATTAGGCTTTTATATGTTTAGTGTTTACATCAGGATTTCCTCATGTGTTTTATTAACTTTTTAGTTAAGGTTTCTTGGTCTTTATACAAAGTACCACTCATCCCTAAGCATTGTCCATCTTTTAACATCATAGACTTACCATCCTTAGTTACATAAGTACCATCTGTTTTTACTACAGTTTCATTATTAAGCTTCAAATCTGCTTTTAAAGGTGTTACACCATCTACTGTGTAATGAAACACTTTGCTATCTAATAAAATTACGTAATTAGCATCCTCAAGCTTATTAGACTCTTGAGCGATTAAGGAATTTGCACCTAAAAATAAAGTAAATGCAATAAGAATTAATTTTTTCATTGTTATATATTTTTTAGTTTATTAGTTTTAAAAATTTACAACGTGTTGTAAATAATCACTAATTTAAACATTTCAACTACCATGCCAAACTATTTTTTAATTAATTATCCTTTAAGCCAAGCTTGTCTTGTTGCTTTTTGTGTTTGAGTTGCATTTGGATCTTCCGCTAATTTGTTTCCTGTGGTATAAGATTGCGTAGTTTTTGTTTTAATAACAATTTCTTGTCCATCTCTATCTAAAACAACATTAATATCAGTTCCAGGCTGCCACATATACATACTTGTTAAAATTTGTTGTGCTGTACTTAAGTTTAATTCTTTACCATCTACAGATTTAATCACATCACCTGGTAACACACCATTGTCTGCCCAAAAACTATTGTCTTTTACTGCTTCGCTAAATGGTATTGTCATTGTCTCTCTGTTTGGTGCAAAAATCAATACACCATCGTTTTGTATATAGTTGGTTTTTACGCGACCACTATCCATAGTTAATCCAACTTTTTCAAAAAATTTAGAATAGTCAATCGGTGTACCTCCAACAACATGCGTGTTTAAAAATTCACCAACACTTGGATAGGTCATTGCAGTAATTTCTTCAATTAACTTATCATCTTCAAAAGGTTTGTTCTTACCGTATTTATTAGATAATTCTTTCATTAAAGATAAAATTCCACGGTTACCATTACTCTCTTCGCGCATAAGTATGTCAATACACATTCCGATTAAAGCACCTTTCATATAAACATTGTAGTATTGTGGTGCATAAGGATCATCTAACACATTTTCACTCATTTCTGTAAAACTCATACTGTCGTTCATGTTAGAAGCTGTTTGAATTTTACTTAAAATATCACCATAAAATTCTTCTTCATCAATCAAACCTTGATCTACCTGAAATAAGGTTGCAAAATACTCAGTTACACCTTCGTACATCCATAAATGCTTAGAAAATGTTGGCTGGTTGTAATCAAAATAATGCACGTCTTCTGAGTGTACACTTAAAGGTGTTACAATATGAAAAAACTCATGCGACACCACATCTATCATACTTTCAGCTAAAGCTTCAAAAGGCATACTTTCGCTTAAAACAACAACTGTTGATGTGTGATGCTCTAAAGCTCCAAATCCTTTTGGTGATTCTGGTTTACCTTCAGATAAGTATAAATAAATGTCATATCTAGGTGTGCTATTAATGTCTCCTAAGTAGGTTTTTTGTGCTTGCATCATTTTTTCCATAACAGATTTAATTTGTGCTGCACTATGTACTTTGTTTGGAGAATAGACACTTAATACTATTTTGATATCACCAACTTGAAACTCTTCAACATCCAAATCACCATAAAACATTGGGTTATCTGTAATATCAAAGTAACGTGGAGCAAAATAACTTGAAGTTACCAACTGACCGTCTTTACTAGTTGTTTTACCTGTTTCTTGCAGTGCAGAAGTACGCTTGAAACTTGCTGGAGCAGTCACATCTAAACTATATTGACTGTCTTTTAAATTATCAAAATACCCAATAAAACCATGTAAATTTAACACGTAGTTGGTTGACTCTATATTTGTTCCTGCAGGAGAAAAAGGAACCTCTCCACCTATTCCACCACCAGAATTTGCTTCTTGATCAAAAGTATCATTAGCATTGTAGGTAATGTAGTCTAATTCTGTAGCATTAGAAATGGCCCACGTATTAGTATCAACTTTATTAGTTGCTAATTCGTTTCCTTTATAATCAAATGCTTTAAAATCGTCTATATATTTACCAAAGTCGCTTACAGAGTAGGTTCCTTGTACTACTCTTGGTAATCTGTAAGTTACTGTTTCTTCTGTAAAACGTCCTGGATTGATAGTTACAGGAGCTTTGTCGTTAACAACTTTAGATAAATCTATAGTTGTTGCAATTGGAGTTTGAGACGCTAATTTGTCCGTAGTTTTTGTTCCACCACAACCCACTAATAAAAGTCCTGCTGCAATAGTTGTTAATAAAAGTTTTTTCATTGTATGTTATTTTGTTAATGGTCTTAGTTAAAAGACGTTCAAATGTAAAATTTGTTACAGAATCAATACACTAAGATTTTGTTAAAATGTTAATTTGCAGATAGCAATTATATAAAAGCAATTATTATCTTTGACAAACTTTAAATTTAATGCAGTTTAAAAACCCAGAACTTCTTTACGCGCTTTTCTTACTGCTTATTCCCATTATTGTTCATTTATTTCAACTTAGAAAATTCCAGAAGGAATATTTTACTAATGTTGCCTTTTTAAAGAAAGTACAATTACAAACCAGAAAAAGCTCGACTATAAAAAAATGGTTAACCCTATTAACTAGGTTATTACTATTAGCTGCTATTATTATTGCGTTTGCACAACCTTACATTTCTAAATCAGAAACGTTTAATGTAGAAAAAGAAACGGTAATTTACCTTGACAACTCTTTTAGTATGCAAGCTAAAGGCGATAAAGGTGAATTACTAAAACGTGCAATTCAAGATTTAATTAACAACATACCAGATACCGAAAAACTATCACTTATTACCAATACTGAGAATTATAGAAACACAACTATTAAAGCCATTAAAAACGAATTGTTGCAACTCAACTATTCGTCTAACCAATTAACCTATGATGCTGCTTTACTTAAAGCTAAAAAAGCATTTTCTATTGGTAGCAATACCATTAAAAATTTGATATTTATATCCGATTTTCAACAAAATACAGATGATTTAAAAATAAAAAAAGATTCAAGTATTACTTTAAATTTAGTTAAGCTAAATCCTATAAATAAAACTAATACATCTATTGATAGTTTATACATTTCTAAACAAAATGCTAGTAACTTAGAACTTACAGTTATTTTAAAAAATGATGGCTCAGAAATTAAAAACTTGCCTGTTTCCATTTATAATAATAACAACTTATTATCTAAAGCGTCTGTAAATTTAAGCGGAGAAACCAGTACTATTTTTACGCTTCCTAACAATCAAATTATTAAAGGAAAAGTAACCATTGAAGACACACAATTACAATTTGATAACACCTTGTATTTTAATATCAATACGCCTTCAAAAATTAATGTGTTAGCAATTAGTGATGTCAATGCAGATTATTTAAGTCGAATTTTTAGTGAAGATGAATTTAATTTTACATCAAAATCAACCAGCACATTAGATTATAGTTTATTTGATACACAAAATATTATTGTGGTTAATGAAATTGAAACCTTGCCTGAAAACCTGACTACTGCTTTAAAAGCCTTTATAGACAAAGGTGGAGCTGTTGTTTTTATTCCTTCCTCTAAAGGAAATGTATCAAACTATAACACCTTTTTACAACGCAATGGGTTTTCTCCTTTTAGCAATTTAGTCACTTCAGAAAAGCGCATCACAACCATTAACTATTCGCATCCATTATACGCAAATGGTGTGTTTGAAAAACGTGTGAATAACTTCCAATATCCAAAAGTGAATAGCTATTATCCGCAAATTAATAATCAAGCCTCTAGCGTATTACAATTTGAAGACTCTAAACCATTTTTATCGCAAAAAGGTTCTGTATATGTGTTTTCTGCTGCTTTAAACGACCAAAACTCAAATTTTAAAAATATCAATTTAATAGTTCCTACTTTTTATAACATTGCAAAGCAGAGTTTGAATACGTCCACATTATACTACACAATTGGGCAAAATAACAGCTATGACGTTGCAGTTAATTTACAACAAGATGCTGTGCTTACTTTAGTGAATGGTGAGGATAAGATAATTCCTGAACAGAATTATTTTAATAATAAAGTAGTTATTAAAACCAACGAAACACCAGAAAAATCAGGTATCTACGATTTAAAAAACAACACAGAAATTATACAAAACATTAGCTATAATTACAACAGAGACGAAAGTAATTTAACCTACATCAACCTTGATAATTTAGAGTCTGCAACAGTTAGTAATTCCATTACCACTGTATTTGACAATATAAAAAACGATGCTAAAGTTAACGAGTTATGGAAATGGTTTGTAATTTTAGCACTAGTTTTATTGATTATAGAAATGCTCATCTTAAAATATTTTAAATGAACGTCTTAATAAAAACCGCAACCATCATTGATCCATCCAGTAAGTTTCATAATCAAACTTGTGATCTATTAATTGAAAAAGGTAAAATTAGCAAAATTGCTAAAAGCATTAAAAACACTAACAATTCCAAAACAATCGACTTAGAAAATCTACACCTTTCTCAAGGTTGGTTTGATAGTAGTGTATGTTTTGGAGAACCTGGATTTGAAGACCGAGAAACTATTGAAAACGGTTTAAAAACTGCTGCAAAATCAGGGTTTACAAGTGTTGCATTACAAGCCAATACTAGTCCAATAATAGATAGTAATGCAGATGTTGCTTTTTTATTATCAAAAGCACAAAACCATGCAGTTAACTTATTACCTGTTGGTGCTTTAACAAAAAACAGCGAAAGTGTTGATCTAGCTGAGCTTTTTGATATGAAAAACGCAGGAGCAGTCGCATTTTCAGACTACAAAAAACCTATAAAAAATCCTAATTTGCTTAAAATTGCGTTGCAATACGCTAGTAATTTTGGTGGTTTGGTGTGTTCTTTTCCTTTAGACACACAAATTGCAGGTAAAGGAATGGTTAACGAAGAGTTTATTAGTACTTCCTTAGGACTTAAAGGAAGTCCAAATTTAGCCGAAGCCATGCAAGTTGCAAGGGATTTGTTTTTATTAGAATATGCAGGTGGAAAGCTTCATATTCCTACCATTTCTACTGCAGAAAGTGTTGATTTAATTAGACAAGCCAAAGCTAAAAAATTAGACGTATCTTGTAGTGTAGCGATTCATAATTTATGTTTAGCAGATAGTGTTTTAGAGCAGTTTGACACCAATTATAAGGTCAATCCTCCGTTAAGAACTCAAACCGATATTGATGCATTAATTGAAGGACTAAAAGACGGAACTATTGACATGGTAACTAGTGACCATAACCCATTAACCATTGAAGATAAAAATGTAGAATTTGACCATGCAGCTTATGGTACCATTGGCTTAGAAAGTGCTTTTGGAGCGTTAAACAACTTATTTTCTACTAAAAAAACCATACAATTATTAACTAAAGGAAAATCTAGATTTGGTCAAGACCAAACAACAATTAACGAAGGAGAAATAGCCAACTTAACGTTGTTTAATCCAAATACTAAATATGCTTTCTCGGAAACTAATATACTTTCAAAATCTAAGAATAGTGCTTTTTTAGGTCAAGAATTAAAAGGAACAGTCTACGGAATCATTGCCAATAACAAAACTGTACTATAACCTATGAATCAACAAACTATAGAAGAAGGAAAATCGTTAGCTGTAATCAGTTACCTCACCATTATTGGTAGTATTATAGCTATAATTATGAATGGCGAAAAGAAAAACGAGTTTACCACCTTTCATAACAGACAAGGGTTAGGGTTGTGTTTATTATGGATGATTATTGGCTATTTTGTTAGTCAGTTTGATAATATGCAAATTTCTATTGCGTTTTGGATAAGCATGGGATCTTTATTGTTTTTAGGCGTGATGACAGCTATAAATGGGTCTATGAAACCTATCCCCTTTATTGGACCACTATTTCAAAAACTATTTAAAGGATTAGGACAATAATGGAACAATTTGATTTACACCACATCACCAGACCGTCGTCTTTATCAGAACATGCACCTTTACTACTCCTCTTTCATGGTTATGGAAGTGATGAGAATGATTTATTTAGTTTTGCACAAGAGTTACCAGAGGAACTGTTTATTATTTCAGTAAGAGCGCCTTACCCAATGCAACCATACGGAAATGCTTGGTACGCTATTAATTTTGATGCCGAAAAAGGGAAATGGAGCGACAACGAGCAAGCCAAACAATCTAGAGATTTAATAGCCACATTTATAGATCAAGCGGTTGCCCATTATCCTGTAAATAAGGATAAAGTAACGCTTTTAGGTTTTAGTCAAGGGACTATTTTAAGTTACGCAGTCGCATTAAGTTATCCAGAAAAAGTCAAAAATATAATTGCGTTAAGCGGTTATATAAATGAAGATTTATTTGAAGTAAAAAATGCTGAAGCCTACCAACATTTAAGCTTTTATTGCTCTCATGGCACAGTCGACCAGGTGATTCCAGTCGATTGGGCTAGACAAGCACCTAAATTTTTAGAAGCTTTAAATATCAAACACCAATACAGTGAGTTTCCTGTGGGTCATGGTGTTGCACCACAAAATTTTTATGAGTTTAGAGATTGGTTAGAAGGGTTAATTTGATTTAAGTAAAACATTATGATAAGCTCAATTACAAATGGAGGAAAAACACACATTACCTATGCTCATAGGCATTTTCCTAAAATAATCGAACTAAAATGTAAAAAATGTAAATCTAAAGTAATAGCGAAAAACTTAAATGCATCTGATGAAATTGAGCATTTTATTGACATATCTAATATTGAAAAAACATGGAATTTACTGTGTGTAAATTGCACTTATAGAAAAGATTTAGTTTGGGAAGAATTAACTGAATTTGATTTATGGCTAAAAACAGAAATAAGAAATATTAATTTTTGGGCTTGGAATACGGATCATTTAAAAATGATAATAAAAAAACTAAAAAAAGAAGATTTAGCATCTGATAAATGGATGTTTTTTGAAAGCTACATTCCTAAAATTTGGCTTATAAAATTTAACAGCAATAAAGAGATTAGAAAATTAGAAAAATTGATTCAAAAGTAACCTCCAAATTTAATAACTTTTCAAGCTCAAAATTATCTCGTATACAACAAGTAGTCTAACACTTCAAAATCTACTTTTTGATCTGAAGAAATAAAATATTTGATAAGCAGTTCGCCTTCAAATTGTCCATCGGTAAAATCTGCAATAATCCATCTATGATTTAGCATTTTTATGGTATTAAATTGCATTTTCTTCCCTTCTGTAGCTGCATATGGGATTAAAGGGTGTTCTCCATCGACTTCATTTAATTTGTATAATTCGTTTTGAATAAATGGTATTAATGCGTCGCTATCAAGGCTTTTATTATAAAAATAATCTTTAGCCATTTGGTTGTGTCGTAAATCAAATAATGACAAGTCTGTTAACTCTAAGTTCTGAGCGTCAACTTGTGCTTTAAGAGCTGTGTTTTGCGTTTTAAGGGTGTCCATGCGCTTAATGCTATCGTCTAAAATATTTTTAGAATTTACATATTGAAACACCACTATTAGTAGTGTAAATATAAACAGGTACATAAAAATTTTATTCTTCATTTTAATATCCTTTTAAATAGTTATTTGTAGTTGGTCATATGCCAAAAAAACATTGTCTGGTAACTTTTGCTGCACGTCATCATGAAATCCTAATAAGTGACTAATATGTGTAAAATAGGCACGTTTAGGCTTAATAATATTAACCAGTTCCAAAGCTTCTTCTAAATTTAAATGCGAAATATGTGCTTCTTCTCTCAAGGCATTGATTACTAAAACGTCTAAATCTTTAAGTTTATCTAATTCAGCTTTGTCTATAGTTTTAATATCTGTCAAATAAGCAAATTTATCAAATCTAAATCCAAATACTGGTAGTTTGTAATGCAACCCTTCAACAGGAAGTATTTGTTTTCCATTTACGTTAAACACTTCGTTTTTAATTTGGTTGATTTTTACTTTAGGTGCACCAGGATACCTATTTTTAGTAGCAAACACATATTCAAATCTTATTTTAAGCTGTTCTATAACGCGCTGGTGAGCATAGATAGGTAATTCGCCTTGTCTAAAACAAAAGGGTCTAATATCATCTATTCCTGCAGTATGGTCTGCGTGCTCATGGGTAAATAAGATAGCATCAATTTTATCTGGATTAGCACGTAACATTTGCTGCCTAAAATCTGGTCCACAATCCACTACAAACGTATTTTCGTCCCATTGGACCATAATGGATACACGTAAACGCTTGTCCTTTGGGTTATTACTTAAACATACAGGATGTGTGCTTCCAATAACTGGAATACCTTGAGACGTTCCTGTGCCTAAAAATGTGATTTTCAATAGTTGAAGATTTCTCACAAAAATAAGTTATTTTTTTTGTTTGCTATAGTTATTTGATACCTTTGTAAAACTTAACATCATAGGGATTTTTATATGGAAATTACGCTAAAAGGAGACAAGGAATTTGAAAACATTCCGTCTCTAAAAGATAAAGCGCTTCGCATTAACTTAAACGAAAACATTTACGGGACGTTTGCAGAGATTGGAGCAGGTCAAGAAACGGTTCGTCATTTTTTTAGAGCTGGTGGTGCTTCTGGTACTATTGCAAAAGCTATGTCTGCTTATGATAAGGATTTTAGTGATGCCATTTATGGTATTGAAAACGATAGACGTTATGTGACAGAAGCACGTCTGCGTAAAATGCTTTCTCATGAAATAAATCTTATTGAAGAGCGTATTGACAGGGAGAAAAACCCTAACAAGATGTTTTTTAGTTTTGCAAATACTGTTGCTACTATAGATTTTGCAAAAAAATATAAAGGTCATGGTTGGGTAGGCATCAAATACCAAATAGATCCAACAGAAAAAGAATATAACGAGATAGTACTTCATTTACGTTTTAAAGAAAATGATGCGCGTTTACAACAAGAAACACTAGGAATGCTAGGTACTAACCTAATTTATGGTGCTTTTTATAAGTATAACGAACCTAGAAAATTACTGCGTTATTTATATGATCATTTAGACAAAGATCAATTAGAAATTGATACCATAAACTTTTCTGGTCCTGTTTTTAAAGATGTAGATAACCGTTTAATGAGTTTACAATTAGTTAAAAACGGTATGACTGATGCAGTCATGTTTGCACCTGATGGTAATAACGTTCTGCCTGCTAGAGTCCTATATAAAAAGAATATTTTGGCATTACGTGGTAGTTTTAGACCTGTAACCAAAGTAAATATGGATATGTACCAAAAGTCTTTGGACATGTTTATAAAGGAAAATAAAGTGGATGAGGATAAAACACAAGTTATTTTTGAAATTACCTTATCTAATCTAAGAGCAGAAGGAGAAATAGACGAGCAAGATTTTATGGATCGTGCCAGACTACTATGCTCTTTAGGGCAAACCGTATTAATTTCTAATTTCCAAGAGTATTACAAATTAGTAGAATACTTCTCTCAATATACTAAAAGTCGTATGGGATTAGCAATGGGAGTTAACAACTTAGTTGATATTTTTGACGAAAAGTATTACAGACATTTAAGTGGTGGAATTTTAGAAGCGTTTGGAAAATTATTCTTTAAAGACTTACGTGTCTACTTATATCCTATGCGTGATGAAGATGGAAGTCTGACCACTAGCGATAACTTAAAAGTACATCCAAGAATGAAAGAACTTTATAAGTTTTTTAAATACAATGGTAAGGTGGTAGATATCACAGATTATGACCCGAAAACATTAGATGTCTTTTCTAGAAGAGTTTTAAAAATGATTGCTTCTGGAGAAGAAGGTTGGCAACAAATGCTTCCTGAAGGAGTCTCTAAACTAATTACAGAAAAAAGTTTATTTGGATGTGAAACTGAAGAAATTCATCACAACAATTAAAAACAAACAATTACAAAAAAAAGCGACTTTAAATAACATTAAAGTCGCTTTTTGTATGTCGTAGTAGGTAAATGTTTCTTTTTAGGGACTTAAAAAGTTTACTTTATGTTTCATTATTTACTACACAAAGTTTATTTCAAAACTCGTACCAATATTACATTTTTTTTGAAAAATTCCAAAAAAATTAAGAATTTTTTGCAATTTTTCCTTTTACACCCTTAAAAAAAGCTTTCATAAATTTAAAATCTTCTTCGATATTATCTGTAGGGTAAAAAGGTTTAGAAATTTTATTTTGCTTATTTCCAAAATCTAATGTAAACATGATTATTGGGACATTGGCTTGTTTTGCTATGTAGTAAAAACCCGTTCTCCACTCGTCTACTTTACTTCTAGTTCCTTCTGGTGCTAGAGTTAGCCTAAATTCGTCTTTGTTTTCAAATAATTTTGAAATGGTGTGTACTTTATTTTCTTTTGTTTTACGGTCTACTGGTACTCCTCCTACTGCTCTAAAATAGTAACCAAAAGGCCAAGTGAAGAGTTCTTTTTTACCAATAAAATTGGTCTTAACTCCAACTACTTTACGCAGTAAAATACCAATTATAAAATCTAAGTTACTAGTGTGTGGTGCTGAGATAATAACCGCTTTTTTAACGGTATCCTTCGAGAAATTGGTATTACCTACCACCTTCCAACCCAGAATTTTAAAATAAATAAGTTTAGCTAGCCAACGCATATTACATTTTTTGGTATAAAGCTTTTAGCGTGTCTGGAGTAATCGATTTTTTCCAGTTTTTACCTATTGCATTTTCCCAAAGTGGTTCAAGACTTAGTGCTACTTTTATCATGACATCAAAATCTTTATCGGATAAATCTGCGCAAATACCTTGTGGTAAGGTGATGTTGTGGGTGTCTTTCATTTGTTTGAATAACGCAACACCTTCAGGATAATAATCTGCTAAATGATCAAATACTATGCAATTACCAATTCCATGTTTTATACCTAATAAGTAGCTTAAACCATAACTTAAAGCATGGCATACACCTACTTGAGAATAAGCAATACTCATACCACCATGCCAACTAGCCATCATTAATTTATCTTGAGACTCTTCAACTGATAATGTATTATTTAAGAAAATGTCTTTACATAATTCTAAAGCTTTTTCTCCATAAGTTTTACTAAAGGTATTAAGATACGTTCCGTTTAAAGATTCTATACAATGCACATAACAGTCCATTCCTGTATAAAACCATTGGTCTTTTGGAACATCTTTAGTTAATTCTGGATCTAAAATAACTTGATCAAAAGGTGTAAAGTCACTATTAATACCAAGTTTGCGCTCTGGTCCTGTCAGTATAGTAGTTCTGGATACTTCTGCACCTGTTCCAGAAATAGTTGGTATCCCAACATGATAGATAGCTGGATTTTTCACTAAATCCCAACCTTGATAGTCTTTACTTTCTCCATCATTATTTAACATAATAGACACTGCTTTTGCAATATCTAACAAACAACCACCACCAATTCCAATAATACCTGAAGGACGTTCTTTAAAAGTTAAAATAATGTCTTCTACTAATTGGTCTATTTGTTCGGTTTTGGGTTCTTCTTTGGCAGAAACATAAATGACTTTGTCTTGATAAGACAAAGGTATTCTTGATGTTAACCAAGCATTACCCTTAAAAATATCATCTACAAAAAATATAAATGGTGCATTAGTATTTAATCGTTTAGGCTCAATAATTTCGCTTAATTGATTAAAACTACCTCGTCCAAAGATTACTCTGGACACCATCGGAAAATTTTTATAACTCATGGACTTGTTTCTGATTCAAAAATATAGCTTTTTTTGAAAATTAATTTAATAATTTAGGTAATTCTAATAAACTTTTTATGGTTTTATATTGTTTAGACTCGTCATGATTAACTTCTATTTGTTCATGCAACCATGTGGTATGAAAAGGCACGTGTATGGCGTGAGCTTTTATATTTATTAATGGCAAAATATCTGATTTTAAAGAGTTTCCTATCATTAAAAACTCTGAAGGATTTATATCTAAGTGATTTAACAATTTAGAATAATTTGCTTCCTTTTTATCACTTAACACTTCAATATGGTGAAAGTAATCTAACAATCCAGACTTTTCTAGTTTGCGCTCTTGGTCTAACAAATCTCCTTTTGTTGCTACTATTAATCTGTATTTTTTTGATAACTGTTGTAAAATATCTTCGACGCCTTCAAGTAATTCCACATCTTTATTTATCATATCCTTACCAATATCTAATATTTTAGAAATGGTTTTATTGGATACTGTATTATTGGATAATTCTATTGCCATTTCTACCATAGACAACACAAAACCCTTAATACCATAACCATAAACAGGAAGGTTTTTCATTTCCATTTTAAATAGTTCTTGGTCAATTTTATTGGCAGTTTCAAATGCACTTAGCAGTTTAGCAAACTCTAATTCTGCATCTCTAAAATAGGTTTCGTTAACCCAAAGGGTGTCATCAGCATCAAAACCAATGACTTTGATATGACTGTAATCTATTTCCATAATTTTTTTGCACGTTCTAAATCTTCTGGTGTATCAATTTCTACACCTTGCACAGACGTTTCAACCATTTTAATACGTTTTCCGTATTCTAAATATCGTATACATTCAATTTTTTCTGACGCTTCTAATGTTAACATTGGTAAACGATAAAAATCCATTAAAGCCTCTTTTCTAAATGCATAAACCCCTTTGTGTTTGTAATATTTAACATCAACACTTTCATCTCTTGGATACGGAATTGGACTACGTGAAAAGTAAAGTGCAAACTTTTGTTTATCGATAATTACCTTGACTGTATTAGGATTTTTTATTTCTTCCCAATCTGTTATATGAACCATTAGCGATGCTAAATCGACTTGTTTCTCATCGTCATCTTTAAACACTTGTATTAGCTTTTCTAGAGATTCTAACTCAGTAAATGGTTCATCTCCTTGTACATTCACAACAATATCAATATCTAAATCTTCTACAGCTTCTGCAATACGGTCGCTTCCACAGTCGTGCTCTTTTTGACTCATCATAACCTGTCCACCAATTTTTGTGATTTCGTCATAAATTATATCGCTATCAGTAACAACAATTACATCATCAAATAATTTGGTGTTTACAGTAGCTTCGTAAGTACGAGTTATGACTGGTTTTCCTCCTAAATCTTTCATTAATTTTCCTGGAAAACGTGAAGCACTATATCGTGCTGGTATCATGGCTATAATTTTCATCTACATTATTATATTGAACTATAAAAATAGGGTAAATATTGATGGTAGTAAAATAAAGGGGGAATATTATTCCTCTCCCCAACCCTCTCCAAAGGAGAGGGAGCCGAAACGCGATGACTCAAACCCTTTAAAACTACTTACTGAACACTGCGACTGCTAATTAATACTGAATACTGAACACTAATCCACTTCTTCAAAAAATTCGTCTTTAAAACCAATTAAATATAATTTTTCTTTTGCTCTAGTTACTGCTGTGTACAACCATCTTAAGTACTCTTTATCAATGCCATTTGGAAGATAAGGCTGTTCGACAAAAACAGTATTCCATTGTCCACCTTGAGACTTATGACAAGTAATAGCATAGCTAAATTTAACTTGTAAAGCATTAAAATACTTGTTGCCTTTAATTTTTAAGAATTTTTTATAGTTGCTGGTTTCGTCTTCATAATCTTTTTGTACTTCTTGGTATAACCTATTGGACTCTTCGTAAGGTAATGATGGAGTTTCAGCTTCAATAGTATCAAGCATTAAAACAGTTTCAAAAGGTCGCATTTTAGGGTAATCTACCATGCGTACTTTAACCTCTGCAAATCTAAACCCATACAATTCTTTAATACTAAAAATCTCTAAGACTTCAACAATATCGCCATTTGCAATAAAACCAGCTTCTGTTGTGGGTTTAATCCAAAAATAATTATTCTTAACCACCATAAGGTAATCACCAGATGCTAATTCGTTTTCACTAAACAAAATACGACTACGTATTTGTTGGTTATATAAATTGGCGCGTTTATTACTTCTAACTATTATACTAGTTTCCTCATAACCTAACTCGCTGTATGCATCGTTTATAGCGTCCATAATTTCATATCCATCTACCAATCTTACAATGTCTTTAAACGCCTTTAAATTAAATTTAAAACTATCGTAGAAGCTTCCTGCTAAGGTTTCTCTTAAAATGGTAGCATTTTCTAAAATTCCAGAACCTTCACCTTGTCTAACCACTTCGTCCAATTCCATTTTGGTTACAGACTTATTGTAATTTAGGTTTAATATGTTTTCATCTAACGCTGGACTTAACTCTAGTTTTACAGGAGGCAACTGTGCTGTATCACCAATTAGTAATAATTTACATCTATGACCTTGATAGACGTATTGCATTAAATCGTCCAACAAAGATCCATTGTCAAATAATTTTGAATCGCTTGGTGAATCTGGAATCATTGAGGCTTCATCCACAATAAAAATAGTGTCTTTGTGTTTATTAGGCTGCAATACAAATTTAACACCTCCACCTTTTTCTTTTTTTGGGAAATATATTTTTTTATGAATGGTAAACGCTTCCTTTTTTGAATAATTAGAGATAACTTTAGCTGCACGACCAGTTGGAGCCATTAAAACAGCACTTTTTTTTGCTTTCCATAAATTAGTAACAATTGTACCAATAATGGTGGTTTTACCAGTTCCTGCGTAGCCTTTCAATAAAAAAATACCATTTTGTTTATCATTTAAAATAAATTCTGATAACTGTAAAAGTAAAATATCTTGTTTGGAGGTTGGTTGAAACGGAAATTGCTGTTTTATAAGCGAATAAAATTGGGAACTAGTCATTAAATCGTGTGGATTGAAAACTTTTTATCAAATATATAAATCATTTTTACCTACAATGGTTTTTACGAATAAAAAAAAATTGTAGATTTGTCACTGACCTTAATTAAATTTAATAATATAAAATATGAAATTAGCACTTATTATAGTTGGAGCGATTTTACTAACAATTTTAATTGTTTGGCTTATTGACAAATTTGTTCCTGTAAAAGCAAAACCTTTTATAACATTAGCTCTTTGGGGACTTATCATATTTTTAGGATACCTAACATTTGATTCTGTTTATGGTGAAATTAAATTTAATCAATTAAAAGAAAAACGATACGCAGCAGCAATTGAGAACTTAAAAGATATTAGAGATGCTCAATTAGCACATAGAACGGTTACTGGAAAATTTACAAAAAGTTACGACTCGTTAATTAAATTTATTGAGACTGGTAAATTTACCATAGTAGAGAGAAGAGATTCTAGTATAGTAGATGTAGAAAGAACTAGAGCTTATGGTGGTGTAACTACGTATATGGATATCGTTATTACAGATACTATTGGATACGAGCCTGTCAAAGAAAAATTATTTAAAGATTCAGACAGATATAAAACTATGATGAATGTTCCGCTTGCAAAGGAAGGTACAACATTTACTATGAATGCTGGAGAAATAGAACAAGAAAGTGGATTGAAGATTCCAGTATTTGAAGCTTTTGTAATGAAAGACGATATTTTATACGATCAAGACAAAAATTTAGTGCTTAAAGAAAAACAAGTACAATCTGTAGAAGGTGTTAATGGTGACGCTTTACGTGTAGGATCTATGGAAGAAGTTAAAACTATTGGAAACTGGCCAAAAACTTATGGCTCAAACGAATAAAACACATAATACATTAACCAACCTAGAACTGTCCATTCAAATTAGTTTGAGTGGACTTTCTTTTTGTGTATTAGACAGAAGCACAACAACTATCTTAAACTTACACTCTACTAACTTTAAGATAAAAAAATCGCCTACAGATCTTTTAGATGCTGTAAAACATCTATTTAATACCCAAGCGTCTTTACAACAATCGTTTACAACTATTACTGTAATACATGTAAATGATTGGTCTACACTTGTACCAAAACCTTTATTTAAAGAAGAATTTTTAGCAGATTATTTAAAGTTTAATACCAAAATTTTAAAAACAGATTTTATAACTTTTGATGAAATCTCTCAAAACGATAGCGCTAACGTTTACGTTCCTTTCACAAACGTCAATAATTATATTTTTGATCAATTTGGGACGTTTACCTACAAGCACTTTTCAACTATTTTAATAGAACAACTTCTAACTTTTGAAAAACACAATAATACCTCAAAAGTATATGTCAACGTATCAGAATATAATTTTGAAATCATTGCATTTAACAGTGGAGAATTGTTATTATACAACACTTTTGAATACCAAACTAAAGAAGACTTTATCTATTATTTACTCTTTACTTTAGAGCAATTACAACTAAATCCAGAAACTGTAGAACTAGTATTTTTGGGTGAAATAAATGAAGCTGATACTTTATACCAAATAGCTTATAAATATATAAGACATGTGTCCTTTGGTAACCGAATGGACACGTTTGCTTTTAATACGCAACCAAAATCTAACCATTCTAATTTTACGTTACTAAAAAGCCTATAATGCGCATTATATCTGGACAATTTAAAGGAAGACGGATTACAGCTCCAAAAAAATTACCTGTAAGGCCAACCACAGACATGGCTAAGGAAGCCTTGTTTAATATTTTAAATAATCAGTATTATTTTGATTCTGTATCTGTTTTAGATTTATTTGCTGGAACAGGAAATATTAGTTACGAGTTTGCGTCTCGTGGCACAGAACACATTACAAGTGTCGATCAAGATTATGGATGCATAAAATTTATAAACCAGACTGCTGCTAGTTTTGAAATGCCTATACAAACCATAAAAAGTGATGTCTTTAAATTTTTAGAAAGCAGCAAGCAACAAGCCACTATTATTTTTGCAGATCCTCCTTATGATTTCCCTATTGAGGAGTTTGCAAAAATACCAGAATTAGTTTTTGAAAATAATTTATTAGAAACAGAAGGCTTACTAATAGTCGAACACTCTAAACATACCGATTTATCGGATTTATCAAAC